>NZ_CP042652.1:2400000-2709535 GCF_013177675.1 Arcobacter acticola | reverse complement strand
TGGTTCTAGGCATTTCTAAAGCTAGTTTTTCTTCAAAGGCTTTTTGAATAAAAGCAGAACAATCAATACCAGTCATTGACTCTCCTCCTAATTTATATCTTACACCTTCCCATTTTGCATAAAAATCATATAAATCAGTATTTAAATCCTGTTTAATTGTTGTATTACTATTAGCGTAATCATTATCTTGAAATGTGTCATTTTTAGCTTGAATGTTTGAGTTTGTCTTGTATTTATTATATTTTAAATCTTTTTGATTTATTGTATTTTCTAAAGAAGCACTTCTAAAAGTAGAATTTGTATTATTATCTGTCATATCTATACTCTGTTCCATACTTTTGTAAGAACATCCGGTAAATAGGTAAATACACATAGATATTATTAGTAAATTTTTAAAATTCATACGAACAGTAGCTCCTTAAAGACAAAATTTTTTTCTTATATTAGTAGAAAATAAAAAATATGTCAAGTCTTAACTGTTTTAGGAGTATAATATTTTCTTATTTTGAAGGAGTAATTATGAGAAATTTTTTAGTCATTTTTATTTTATGTTTATCAATTTATGGATGTAATTCTATCAATAACTTAAGTGATAATATGAGTGAATTTACGGAACTTACGAAAAAAAATACTTCAGATTCTTGTGCAAATTTTTCATATATATCTAATATAAATGATAAGGAATATGGTAGATTATTTAGTGAATATATAAATTTAGATAATTCTTGCTCTTGGAATAGTTTTCAAAGAGGAAATTTTGAATATCTATTTAAATCAACTTTAAAATTAAAGTCAATGAAGGTTATTGAAAGAGTAGATTATGATAATTATGAATTTACTACATATATAATAGATGATAAATATTATGTTGATTTAATCTATAAGTATTCAACATATGAAGATTTATTTATTTTAGATTATGAAGGAAAATATTATTCATCATTGAGAAAGAAATTTGATAAAGCTTATACTAATACATATGTAGATAAATTAAGATTTAAAAGTGATTATTCAAAAAGTTTAGTAAATATGAATTTTATAAATTCATACTTTTCAAGAGAAAGAGAAAGTATATATGATAAGTAAATATTAGAAATTTACTTAATAAATTATCCTTTGAGCTTTCCAATAATATTTATCAAAATAAATATTGTCTAAATAAGAAATTGTTACTCCTACACTAGTTGAGGCATGCATAAATTTACCATTTTCTAGATAAATTCCCACATGATTTGAACTTGAACTAGTTTTAAAAAAAACTAAGTCACCCATTTCAAGTTGAGATTTGTCTATTTCTATTCCAATATTTGCTTGTGAATCTGTTGTTCTTGGTAATGCTATATTGAAATTATCTTTATAAGCCATTTGTATGAATGATGAACAATCAATACCACTTCTAGAATTACCTCCATACTCATATTTTACTCCAGACCAATTTTCATAAAATTCTATTAGTGAGGTATTAAAATCTATTTGTTGCGCTGTATTAAAATCTATATATCTATTATTTAAAACATAGTTATTGTTTTTTAGCATATTTAAATATCTTTTCTGAAGATTACTTTTTTGAGTGTTGTAATTTCTATAATTAACATTTTGATCTTCATATTTTTGAGAACAACCAGTAAAAATAATAATTGAAAAAATAAATGTAAGAAAAATTTTAAAATGCATAAGTACAGACCTTTATAATAAAGTATATTTATTATATTAAGAAAAAATAAGAATTATGTCAAGTCTAGATTTAAAATTTCAAATAAAGATTTATAAAAATAAATCTTTATTAAAATCCTCTAAGTGTTATTCCTAAGAATATAGCAACAATCCCTAAGATTATATTTGCTGGTATATAATAAGTTGCAATTGGAAGTAGGTCATTTTTAGCATTTGCAAAATCACCACTATTAAAAGCTTTTTGAGCTTTATTTCTTTTCATATATATAGTGATAAAAATAATAGTCATTACTGTCCATATAATCTCTTTTACGATTACTATAGTATAAAGTTCAGTACCTTTAAATCCAAGAGCTATTATCATTATAATAGCTGTAATTAAAAGAACTAAAATAGCAGGAATTACCATATTGAAAAATCTTCGTAAATTTTCTAGTGTTCTTCCTAATTTAATTTTTGGTTCTTCAATTTCTTGAATAGAGTAATGAACAGCAAATCTAATTGCTATCATTCCTCCTACCCAAATTACAGCAGAAATTACATGTAAAAAAACAATTGAAGATGAAAAGTTATTAAATAATTCGCTCAAGATTACTTCCTATAAATTTTCTTTAGCGTATGCAAGTGCAGCAATTCTTGCATCTTCAACTTTTGTTACATCTTTTCCACCAGCTTGTGCGAAGTCAGGTCTTCCACCTCCACCTCCACCAACGATTGGAGCAATATTTTTAATCCAATCACCTGCTTTGATATTTGTGTTTTTACTTCCTGCAACTATCAATACTTTATCATCTTTAGCTTGAAGTAATAAAATAGCTAGTTTTTCATTTGAATTTTTCATATCATCAACGATTTTCTTTAAATCACCATTTTCAACTATAGCTACTACAACTTTTGTATCACCTATTACTTCTTCACTAATTGGAGCACTTGTTTGACTAACCGCCGCTTCTAGTTCTTTTTTAAGATCTTTAATTTGATCTTTTAATTTTTTAATACCAGTAATAACATCATTATTTTTAATTTCAGATTTAATTTCATTCATTGAATTAATAATCTCTTTTGTATAAGCAATTGCAGCTGCCCCACAAACAGCTTCTATTCTTCTAACTCCTGCACTTACGCCTGATTCTTTTACAATATAAAAACTTCCAATATCAGCAGTGTTTTTTACATGAGTTCCACCACAAAATTCAACTGAAACATCTGAGAAACTAACTACTCTTACCATGTCTCCATATTTTTCACCAAACATAGCAATAGCACCTTTGCCTTTTGCTTGTTCAATTGGTAATTCTTCAACATTTCCAGCAATTCCTCGAGCAATCATTGAGTTAACTAAATCTTCAACTTCATCAATTTGCTCAGTTGTCATAGCTTTTGGATATGTAAAATCAAATCTTAATCTTGATGCATCATTTAATGAACCAGCTTGTGATACAGTTTCACCTAAAACCATTTTTAATGCACTTTGTAAAAGGTGCGTAACACTATGATGTTTTGCAACTTCATATCTATTTACAACAACAGCTTCAACTCTTTCACCTTGGTTTATATTTGAGTGCTCAATTTTAACTTTTGAAAGATTTAAACCATGGAATTTTGATGTATCTTCAATAATTGCAATATGCTTATTGTCTTCTAATGCACCAATATCACCATTTTGCCCACCACTTGTAGCATAAAATGGAGTTTTATCTAGCATTACCCAACCAGTTGAACCTTTTTCTAAAGTTTTAACTTCTTTAAAGTTTTCATCTAAAAGTGCAAGAATTTTTGATTTATATGTAACGTTATCATAACCTACAAATTCATTGATTCCATATTTTTCAATTAATTGTTTAAAATCACCTTCATTTGAAGCGTCTCCACTACCTTTCCATGCAGCTTTTGCCATTGCTTTTTGTGCACTCATAAGTTCATCAAATTTACCTAAATCTACTTTTAGTCCTTTATCTTTTAACATATCTTCTGTTAAGTCTAATGGGAATCCATAAGTATCATACAATTTAAATGCAATTTCTCCTGAGAAAACTTCTTTAGTATTTGCTAATTCTTCATTAAATAAAGACATTCCTAAATCAATAGTTTTGAAGAATCTATCTTCTTCTAATGTTAATTGCTCTTTTATAAAATTTCTATTTTCTATTAATTCAGTATAGTGTCCACCTAAAATAGAAATTAGTGTATCAAGAAGTTTTCCCATAAATGGTTTTCTAAATCCTAATAAGTAACCGTGTCTAACAGCACGTCTTAGAATTCTTCTTAATACGTAAGGCCTTCCTTCATTTCCAAATAAAATACCTTGAGATAACATAAATGATGTAGCTCTTAAATGATCTGCAATTACTCTATATGAACCAATTGAACTTTTATCAGCTTTTTTAGAAGCTAGTTCTTCAATTTTTTCAATAATAGGTTTGAAGTTAGATGAATCAAAGTTATTTAAAACACCTTCTTTAATAGCAATAACTCTTTCAAGTCCCATTCCTGTGTCAATTGATGGTTTTGGTAATGGGTTTAATTTTCCATCTGCTGTTCTTTCATATTGCATAAAAACTAAATTCCAGATTTCTAAGAATCTATCACCATCTCCACCCATTTTATCTTCAGGTGTATTAAAATGCTCATCACCTTGATCATAAAAAATTTCACTACAAGGACCACAAGCTCCTGTATCACCCATTGACCAGAAATTGTCTTTGTCTCCAAATCTTATGATTCTTGAAGAATCAATATATTTTGTCCAGATATTAAAAGCTTCATCATCGCTATCATGAACTGTAACCCATAGTTTATCAACTGGAAGTGCTAAATTAACAGTTATAAATTCCCATGCATAAGCAATTGCGTCTTCTTTGAAATAATCACCAAAAGAAAAATTCCCCAACATCTCAAATAAAGTATGATGTCTTGCTGTGTAGCCAACATTCTCTAAGTCATTGTGCTTTCCACCAGCTCTTATACAAAGCTGACAAGAAGTTGCAGTTGGATTTGCAGGTTTTGGTACTGCACCTGTAAATATATCTTTAAATTGAACCATTCCTGCATTTGTAAACATTAAGCTAGGATCATCTGGAACTAGTGGCATTGATGAGATTACATCATGACCTTTACTTTTAAAAAACTCTAAATATTCTTTTCTGATATCCATAAAATTATCCATATTAAATTAAATTCACTTATTTTAACGAAATAATTATTTAGGATTGATTATATATCAAAGTTAAATAATGTAAAACTAAATTTAAGTTTTTACAAGTTATAATGATTTAGTTTAATTATATATAAGTATATTAAATAAAAATGACGAAAATTAAAATTAATAATAAGGAAATAAAATGGGAAAATATGTTGAATTAACTCCAGCAAACTTTGAAGAAGTTACAAAAGAAGGCGTATCTATGGTAGATTTCTGGGCTCCATGGTGTGGACCTTGTAGAATGATTGCTCCAGTTATTGAAGAATTAGCTGCAGATTTCGAAGGAAAAGCAAACATTTGTAAAGTAAATACAGATGAAGAGCAAGATTTAGCAGTTAAATATGGAATTAGATCTATTCCTACTATTTTATTTATGAAAAATGGTGAAGTTGTTGATCAAATGGTTGGAGCTTCTTCAAAACAAGCTTTCACTGATAAAATTAACTCTTTATTATAATAAATACAAATACAATATAAAAAAAAGGGAGAAGTGTTTTACTTCTCCCTTTTTTATTTCTAAATTTTTTGAATGATAATATTCCTTATTATAATACAATTAAGGTTTATATAAATTATTAAATGATAAAATTTATCCTCAATCTTTAGGGTTTATTTAACCTGAAACTTACAAATATTTTAGTATTATTGTGGTTTAAAAAATGCTATAGATTATTCAATTTATTAAAATAAGGATTTTATATGTTAGACTTAGCGATTATTGGTGGAGGACCTGCTGGATTAACAGCTGGTTTATATGCTACTAGAGGTGGATTAAAAAATGTTGTAATGTTTGAAATGGGTATGCCTGGAGGTCAAATTACAGGTTCTTCAGAAATTGAAAACTATCCAGGTCAAGCTGAAATTGTATCAGGAATGGATTTAATGGCAAATTGGCCTGAGCAATGTCAAAGATTTGGTTTAAAACATGAAATGAATCAAATTACTTCAATTACAAAAAATAATGATATTTTTAATATTACAGGTGTTGATGGTAAAACATATGAAGCTAAATCTGTATTAATGGCAACAGGTTCAGTTCCTAGACGTGCTGGATTTAAAGGTGAAAATGAATTCTTCGGAAGAGGAATTTCTACTTGTGCAACTTGTGATGGTTTTTTCTATAAAGGAAAAGAAGTAGCTGTTGTTGGTGGTGGAGATTCTGCTATTGAAGAGGCTGTTTATTTAGCAAAACTTTGTTCGAAAGTTTATTTAGTTCATAGACGAGATACATATAGAGCAGCACCAAGTACAATAGAACATATGAAACATACAAAAAATATTGAAGAAGTTACAAATGTAACTGTTGAAGAAGTATTTGGAGATACAAGTGGAGTTCTTGGTTTAAGAGTTAAATCAAAAGAAACAGGTGAAATTAGAGAATTACCAACTCCTGGAGTTTTTATATTCGTAGGTAGAGATGTATTAAATGCACCATTAAAACAAGAAGATGGATCTTTTTTATGTGATACAAATGAAGCTGGTGAAGTTATTGTTGATTTAAAAATGAGAACATCAGTAAAAGGTCTTTATGCAGCTGGAGATATTAGAATTGATGCATCAAAACAAGTTGTTTGTGCAGCAGGTGATGGTGCAACAGCAGCTGTTAATATTATAGAATATTTAGGATAAGGAAAAATTATTTATGATTAATGTAGGTATATTAGGTAGTACAGGAAGAGTTGGTTCTTTATTAATTGATGATTTAGCAAATGATGAACAAGCTAGAGTTGCAGCTGTTCATGTTTTTGATAAATTAACAAGACAAGTACCTGATGGCACTGTTGTAACAAATGATATGAAAGTATTACTAGATTCTAGTGATGTGGTTATTGACTTTTCTGCACCAGCTGCTACAGAAGCACTTCTTACACAAGTTGTTGAAAATGGTGAAGGTAAACCTTTAGTTATTGCAACAACTGGATTTAACAAGCATCAACAAAATTTATTAATTGAGGCTAGTAAAATTGTACCTATTTTATATGCTACTAATATGAGTTTAGGTGTTGCTGTTTTAAATAAACTAGTAGCACTTGCATCAAAAACATTGAGTGATTTTGACATAGAAATTGTTGAACAACACCATAGACATAAAGTAGACTCTCCATCAGGAACAGCATTAACACTTGCAGAACATGCAGCAAATGCTAGAGACTTAGATTTAGATGAAGTTAGAATTTCAGGACGTGATGGACAAATTGGTGCTAGAACTAAAAATGAAATTGCAGTTATGGCATTAAGAGGTGGAGATATTGTTGGTCGTCATACAGTTGGTCTATATAATGACGGTGAATTTTTAGAATTAAATCACACAGCAACAGCTAGAAATACTTTTTCAAAAGGTGCAATAAAAGTTGCTAAGTGGATTATTGGAAAAGATCCAAAATTATACTCAATCAATGACGCTTTAGGTCTATAAGGAAAATTAAATATGTGCGCAATAGTTGGAATTTATGGTAATGATAATGCTGCAAGGTTAGCTTCAATCGCTTTATTTGCAATGCAACACAGAGGTCAAGAAGCTACAGGTATATCATCATCATGTAATGGTAAAATTCATACAATCAAAAATAGAGGTTTAGTTTCTGAAGTTTTTAACGAAGCTGCTTTAAAAATATTAGTTGGAAATATGGCAATTGGTCACAATAGATATTCAACTGCAGGTGGAGACTCTATTTTAGATGCTCAACCTGTATTTGCTAAGTATAAACTTGGTGAAATATCAATTGTGCATAATGGAAATTTAATTAATAAAGATGAAGTTAGACAAGATTTGATTGATAAAGGTGCGATTTTCCAAACGGGAATGGATACAGAAAATTTAATTCATCTAATTGCAAAAAATACAAAAGATAGATTAAGAGATAGAATTAAAGAAGCACTAGGAAGAACTATTGGTGCATACTGTTTTATTGTTCAAAGTAGATCAAAACAATTCGTTATAAGAGACAGATATGGTATTAGACCATTATCTTTAGGAAAATTAAAAAGTGGTGGATATATAGTTGCAAGTGAAACTTGTGCTTTTGATTTAGTGGATGCTGATTTTATTAGAGATGTAAATCCAGGGGAGATGTTAATTTTTAGTGAAGATTATGATGAGCCAGAATCAATTCAATTATTTGAATCTCAATATAGACCATGTGCTTTTGAATATGTATATTTTGCTCGTCCAGATTCTGTAATAGATGGTAAAAATGTATATAGAACAAGAGAAAATATGGGAAGAGCATTGGCTAAAAATGATGCAAATCAAAGTATTAAAGCTGATATGGTAATTCCAGTTCCTGACTCAGGTGTTCCAGCGGCTCTTGGATATGCAGCTGAAAGTGGAATTCCTTTTGAATATGGGATTATTAGAAATCACTATATTGGTAGAACATTTATTGAACCAACGCAAGAAATGAGAGATTTAAAAGTAAAAATGAAATTAAGTCCTATGCGATCATTAATTGCGGGTAAATCTTTACTTGTAATAGATGATTCAATTGTAAGAGGTACAACCTCTAAAAGAATCGTTAAGATCTTAAAAGAAGCAGGAGCTAAAGAAGTACATTTTAGAGTTGCGAGTCCTGAAATCAAATTCCCTTGTTATTATGGTATTGATACACCACATAAAGAGGAATTAATCTCAAATAATATGACTAAAGAAGAAGTTTGCAAATATATAGAAGCAGACTCTTTAGAGTATTTATCAGTAGATGATTTAGTTAATGCAATAGGAAATGATAGAAAATATGCACTTGAAAGTTTTGACGGAGATTATTTCGTAAAAGAGTAGAATGAATGAATTAAAAGATGTATTAACAATTGGTCGATATTTAAAAAATAAGTTTGGTGAAAAAATTTACAAGGTTCCAATTTCAATATCAGGATTTACATGTCCAAATATTGATGGAACAGTAGCAAAAGGTGGATGTTCATTTTGTGAAAATGACTCATTTAGTCCTAATTTGCAAGAAAAGAAAACTAAGTTTAAATTAAATCCTAGAATAAATGAGAATCCCTATTTAGATAATCAATTAAAACAATTAGAAATGCAATTTAATGCAACTAAACAAAGATTACAAAATAAGTTTGGAACTAAAAAATTTATAGTATATTTTCAATCTTTTACCAATACTTATGCACCAATTGCCACATTAAAAGCTTTGTATGAAAAAGCACTTAGTTTTGAAAATGTAATTGGCCTTAGTATTGGAACAAGAACTGATTGTGTTACAGATGAAATACTTGATTATTTAGTTGATTTGTCAAAAGACAAAGAAATTTGGATAGAGTTTGGAATACAATCTTTTTATGATGAGACTCTTGTGAATATCAATCGTGGAGACACAGCTGATAATATGAGATACTGGATTAAAAGAAGTAAAGAAAAAGGTTTAAATGTTTGCGGTCATTTGATTTATGGCTTACCAAAAGAGACTCAAGAAATGATGCTTGAAACATTTAGACAAACAGTTGAATTAAAAGTAGATTCTATTAAATTTCATCCTTTGTATGTTGTAAAAAATACACTTTTAACAAATGAGTTTAAAAAGGGTAGATTTACACCTATAAGTGAAGAACTATATATAGATACAGTTGTTAAATCAATTAAAAACTTACCTGAAAATATTTCTATTCAAAGAATAACAGCAGGAATTAATGATAGTACATTATTATCACCTGATTGGTGTAGAGATAAACATACACAAATGAAAAATATTAGATTAGCTTTGGAAAAAGAGGGATTTAATTATTAGTTCTTGAGTTAAAAACTAGAGTTAGACTCTAGTTTTTATTTTTTTAATTCTACTTCGTAAATATCAGTTCTTCTATCTTTTAGATTTGTAACACTTCCAACATTATGTAATTCTTTTAATGATTCTAAATCAACATCAGCTACTAAAATCATTTCAGTATTTGGAGTAGACTCAGCTTTTATTCCATTTGGTGGGAATGCAAAATCACATGGTGTAAATACAGCTGATTGAGCGTATTGAATATCCATATTCTCAACTTGAGGAAGATTTCCAACACAACCTGCAATTGCAACATAACACTCATTTTCAATAGCTCTAGCTTGTGCACAAATTTTTACTCTTGAATAACCATTTTGAGTATCTGTTAAAAATGGAACAAAAAGAATATTCATTCCTTCTTTAGCTAAGATTCTTCCTAATTCTGGGAATTCACTATCATAACAAATAAGTACACCGATTTTTCCACAATCTGTATCAATAGTTTTAATATTATTAGAACCTGTTAATCCCCAAACTTTTTTCTCATCTGGAGTTACATGCATTTTTTCATATTTTTCAACTGAACCATCTCTTTTACATACAAAACCAACATTATATAAATGACCATCAACAAGTTCTGGCATACTACCTGTAATAATATTGATATTGTAAGCAATAGCAAGTCTAGAGAATTCTTCTTTAAATTTTGGTGTAAATTTAGCTAATTCTCTGATAGCCTCTGCTTCTCCAAGATGATTAAACGCAGCCATTAATGGAGCATTAAAGAATTCAGGGAATAGGGCAAAATCACTTCTATAGTTTGATACTGCATCTACAAAGTATTCTGCTTGTTCTAATACTTCTTCAATATTTTTATATGGTCTTACTTGCCATTGAATTAATCCTAATCTAATAACAGTTTTTTCAGACATTGGTTTTTTAGAAGGTTTAGTGTAATAAATGTTATCCCATGCTAATAAAGAAGCATATTCACAACTTTCTACATCACCTTCAAGATAATTCTTTAAAACTCTTTTTACATAAAAGTCATTTGAAAGTTGAAAGTTTAATACAGGATCGTAAATTTCTCTATCTCTTACTTTTGAAATATACTCTTTTGGAGTTAAAGTTTCAGAATATTTTTTATAATTTGGAAGTCTTCCTCCAAAAATAATACCCTTTAAATTTAACTCTTCACAAAGTTCTTGTCTAAATTCATAAAGTCTTCTTCCAAGTCTTAGTCCTCTATATTTTTTACTAACAAAAACATCAACACCATAAAGACTATCACCATTATCATCATGGGTACTAAATGTATAATTTCCAGTAATTTCTTTATATGTATGAGAATCATCAAATTTATTATAATCGACAACAATGCTTAATGCAAAACCTGCTAATTCTCCATTGATTTTAATTCCAACTTGACCTTTTGGGAATTTTTCTAATAAAATAGAAAACTCTTCATAGGTCCAAGAAGAATCATCTAAATGTTTATATTCATCGTTCATTAAATCAACGATATTTTTATGGTCTTCGATTTGAAGATACATAAGTTCAATTTTATCTATTGTGTCCATTTTTTTCCTTTTTGAAAGATTTGTAAGAAGAAAGATTTATTTATAAATAATTATTAGGATTTTACCTAATAATTATTTCATTTTTAAAAGATAATCAACTACATTTTCAACAAATGCATCATGTTTTCTATCTTTTCTGTAAGCTATATATAGTTTTCTAGTCATTTTTTGATTATTGATTCTTGATTCATAAAGAGCGCCTGCTTTTAAAAGTGATTCAATAGCATTTCTTGAAACAATAGATACTGTAGGTGTTGTGTTTTTATCTGAGTGTAAAACTGTTTGAACAATAGTTGTAGCACTTGTAACTTCACTTGTTACATTAAATGTATCACAATCAGGGAAATTAGCTTTTTCAAGATTCTCTTTAAAAATAAGTCTAGTATTTGATTCAGGGTTTCTACATACCCATTTATATGATAATAAATTTTCTGCTTTTGCACGAGCTGGTAATTTTTGGTTAGAAAAAATTACAATTTCATCTTCCATCCATTCTCTATAAACTATATCGTCATTTGCAACATAATTTTCAACTAATGCTATATCAATCTTTTTATCTAATAAATCATCGATTGCTTCGTGAGAAACTGATACATTTATTGAAACATCATTGTGAATATTCTCTTTTAAATTATTTAAAAATCTAGGTAATATGTAATTTCCTATAATAAATGATGCACCAAATACAAAAGTAACATTTTTATTCATGATTTTCAATAACTCTTTTTCAGCATTTCCCACACACTTTTCAATTTTTAAAGCAATAGCATGAAGCATTTGACCTTCTTTAGTTAGTCTTATACCATTTTTCTTTCTATCAACGATTTGAACATCTAAATAATCTTCAATAAATTTCATTTGTTGTGTAACTGCTGGTTGCGAAATGCCAAGTTTTGCTGAAGCTTTTGAAAAAGATTTCTCCCTTACTACTGTAAGAAAAGTTTCTAGTTTTGCAAAATCTGTAAGCATTATAACCTCCGTAAAATAAATTATGATTATCATAACATTTATTTATATATAAAATAATTAAGAGCAATAATGAATTTATATAATATATGATATAATAATTTAATATTGGAGAAAATATGTCTGAAAATTTATTATCATCATTAAACGAATCACAAAAATTAGCAGCCCAGCATATAGATGGACCGCTATTAATTCTAGCAGGTGCAGGCTCTGGTAAAACAAAAACGATTACTACAAGACTTGCATATTTAATATCAATTGGTATTGATCCTCGATCAATTTTGACTCTTACTTTTACAAATAAAGCAGCAACTCAAATGAGAGAACGGGCATTTAATATGATTGATCCCTCAATGATAAATACTCCACCTTTATTATGTACCTTTCATAAATTTGGTTTATTGTTTTTAAAATTTCATATGTCAGAATTAAATAGAAAAAACAACTTCATTATAATAGATACAGATGATAAAAAAAGAATTATAAAATCAATTGATAAAGATATTACAACAGCACTTTTAGTATCTGAAATATCAAAATATAAAAATACACTATTGACTCCAAGTGAAGCTGTAAAAGCAGCTCAACTAAAACTTTATCAACAAATAGCAGAGGTATATGAAAAATATGAAGCTTATTTAGAAAAAAACAATCTTGTAGATTTTGATGACTTGCTTCTTCTTCCTTACAAAATATTAAAAAACAATGCTAAACTAGCCCAAGAAATAAGTCAGAAATATCAATACATAATGGTAGATGAGTATCAAGATACAAATGAACTACAATATAGACTTTTAAGACTTTTATGTACAAGTCATAATAACCTTTGTGTTGTTGGTGATGACGATCAATCTATTTATGGTTGGCGTGGTGCTACTATTAAGAATATTTTAAATTTTTCTGAGCATTTTGAAAATACGATTGTGGTAAAACTTGAAGAAAACTATAGATCAACAGATACTATTTTAAATCATGCAAACCAATTAATAGAACATAATCGAGATAGATTAGGTAAGAAATTAGTTGGAACAAGAATGAAAGGTGATTCAATAAAAGTTTATGAATCACATGATGAAAATGAAGAAACAAGAAAAATTGTAGAAGATATAAAACAATTAATAGATCAAGGAATCAGCCCTAAAGATATAGCAATATTATTTAGAGTAAATGCACTTTCAAGATCACTTGAAGAAGGATTTAATAAAGCAGGACTTCATTATAAACTTGTTGGTGGTATGAAGTTTTATGAAAGGGCTGAAATTAAAGATTTAATTGCTTATTTTAGAATATTAACAAACTCAAATGATAATTTCTCAATTAAAAGAATTATTAATAAACCAAAACGTGGAATTGGAAAAACAACTATTGATAAGCTTGAAGCTAAGTCAGTTGAAAGTGAAAGATCAATTTTTGATCTAATTCAAAATTTGGATTCAAGTGAAATTACTTCAATAGTTGGTAAAAAGAATTCAAGAACTTTAAAAGTATTTGAAGCTTCTATTTTAGACTTAAAAGAATTACTTAGTGAATCAAAAATGAAATTCTTAGATAGTTTTGAAGAAACATTTGATTATAGAGCATCATATGATAACTTACCTGATGGTTTTGAAAGACAAGCTAATATTGATGAGTTTTATGGATATCTTAGAGATTATTTTATTCAAAATCCACACTTAGATTTAAAAGATTTTTTAAATGAAATTGCCTTAGATAGTGAAAATGATGATTATTATGGTGAATCAGTTTCTATGATGAGTATTCATGCATCAAAAGGATTAGAGTTTAAAAAACTATTTATTATAGGTTTTGAAGAAGGCTTTTTCCCAATTACAGGTGATGGTAGTGATTTAGAAGAAGAAAGAAGATTAGGATATGTGGCAATTACAAGAGCCATGGATAACCTAACTTTATCATTTGTTCATTCAAGATTTTACAAAGGTAAAAGAGCAAGTCTGACAAAAAGTAGATTTTTGAGTGAAAGTGGATTAATAAAAGGTTGTTTAACTATTGAAAAACAATCAGGCTTTAAAAAAGGTGATTTAGTACAGCATAAAATTTTTGGAATGGGTAGAGTTCTAAAAGCCACAAATGCAGGTAAAGACTATAAATTATCAATCAATTTTGGCGGAACTCACAGAGATATTTTATCTTCATTTGTTCAAAAAGCATAACTGGAAATAATATTGCAAAAAAGATTTTATGACAAAGAATCAATAAATAAGTTGATAGTGGTTAATAAACCAATTTTTATGAGTTCTAATTTTTATTTGACAAGAATTAAAAAAAAATATAAAAATAAAAAAGCAGGATTTAGCGGAACTTTAGACCCTTTTGCAAAAGGATGTTTGATTGTAGCTTTTGGTCAATACTCAAAACTTTTTAAGTATTTAGCAAAAACTCCAAAAACATATAGAGCTGTAGTTTGGCTTGGGACTCAATCTGAGTCTTTAGATATTGAGCAAGTAACAAGTATAGAAATGGTTGATAAAGTAGATATCAATCTAATAAAAAAAGAGCTTGATTTACTAAAAGGAGATATCTTATATACTCCACCAAAATTTTCTGCAAAAAAAATAGATGGTAAAAGAGCTTATGATATGGCCCGAAATGGTGAAGAAGTTGTTTTAAAAGAATCTACAATGCATGTATATGAAACAAAATTTATTTCATATAGACACCCTTTTATAACCATAGATGTAACAGTTAGTGAAGGCTCATACATTCGTTCATATGCTCAAATCTTACTTGAAAAACTTAAAAGAGTAGGTACTTTATCTTATTTAGAAAGATTAAATGAAGGGAAATTCTTTTTTGATAATGAGAAAGACTTAGATCCTTTAGAATATATTGATTTACCTATAAATAAATATTCAGGTACATATGAATGGATAAATACAGGAAGAAAAATATCTATTGATTATTTAGAAGAAAAAGATGATGGAAAATATTTAATTATATTAGAAAACTTTTTTTCAATTCTAGAGATAAAAGATGGTGAAGTATCATATTTATTAAATAAGGTAAATAAGCTATGTTAGAAATGTGTGAAAAATCTTATGCAAAAGTAAATATCTTTTTGAAAATATCTGATAAAAGAGATAATTATCATGAACTCGTATCTAGGTTTGTACGAGTTCATAATTTATACGACATTGTATCTTTTATTAAAACTAGTAGGAGAGGTATTAACATTATAGGTGATTTTGGTTGCAAAATGGAATCAAATACTGTATATAAAGCATACAAATTAATAGAAGATTATGAAAATGTAAAAGATTTTTTTGAAAATCATAGTATAAAAATAGAAAAAAATATTCCAGAATTTGCAGGACTTGGTGGTGGAAGTTCAAATGCAGCTACTTTTTTAATAATGGCAAACAAATATTGTAATTTAAATTTATCAAAAGACGAATTATGTGAAATTGCTGTTAAAATAGGTGCAGATGTTCCATTTTTTGTTTATGAGTATGATAGTGCAAATGTGACTGGAATTGGAGAAATAGTAAAAAAATTTGATGAAGAGATATTAAATATAGATACAATTACACCAAAAATAAAATGTAATACAGGTGAAATATTTAAAATATTTAGAGAGAAGTTTTACAAGCAAATTTCTAAAGAAGAATCAAATAAATTATTAAATATGAAATCTTTAGATATATTAAAAGAATTTGATATTAAAAAAGCAAATGATTTATACGAACCAGCTCTTAGTTTATATTCTGATTTAGAAGATTATAGTAAGAAAGATTGGTATTTTAGTGGAAGTGGAAGTTCATTTTTTAAGGTTAACAATGGCAAATAATAAAGATACAAAAAAAAATTTAGTTTTTAAAAACAGAAAAGCATTTCATGATTTTACTATTTTAGAAACAATAGAAGCTGGAATTGTGCTTGAAGGTAGTGAAGTAAAAGCTATAAGAGATGGAAGAGTTAATTTAAAAGACTCATTTGTACGAATTATTAAAGGTGAAGTATTTTTATTAAATATGCATATTTCACATTTAAGTACAACTCATACTACATATAGACCTGATGAAAGAAAAGATAGAAAATTACTTTTACACTCTAAGCAAATAGATAAAATGTACACCAAAGTGGCAAAAGATGGTATTGCTTTAGTTGCGTTAAAGTTATATTTCAATGACAAAAATATGATCAAAGTTCAAATAGCAACAGCTGAGGGTAAAAAATTACACGATAAACGTGAAGACCTTAAGAAAAAAACCATGTTAAGGGAAACACAACAAGTTTTAAAGAATTATAAATAAGATAAAAAATGTCTTAATTTATAAGTAAAAATTATAATTAAAATTAGTTTTTATTGTTAATTTTCTGTTAATTTTTTTGTATCTTTTAAGTTTCTCTTAGCTATGATTACTTCAATGAGTGACATTTTTGTGACTTGTATATAAAATTAGTAGGAGGAGATTGATGCAAAACGGTGCACAAATTGAGTACGATTACTCAGTTGCAAAAGCGTTTACATTTGCAACAATTCTGTTTGGTATCATAGGTATGACTATTGGTGTTGTACTTGCGTTGCAATTGGCGTTTCCACAGTTAAATTATTTAGCTGGAGAATATGGTACTTTCAGTAGATTAAGACCTTTACACACTAACGGTGTTGCTTTTGGTTTTACTTTAAGTGGTGTTTTTGCTGCTTGGTATTATATTGGACAAAGGGTATTAAAAGTTTCATTAAAAGAGTCACCTTTTTTAATGGCTATCGCAAAATTACACTTTGTGTTATATTTTATCACAATTCTTTTAGCTGTTGTTACACTTTTCATGGGTTACACAACTTCAAAAGAGTATGCAGAATTAGAGTGGCCATTAGACATTTTAGTTGTTTTATGGTGGGTTTTATGGGGTATTTCAATTTTTGGATTAATCGGAATTAGAAGAGAAAGAACTTTATATATTTCTTTATGGTATTTCATTGCTACTTTTATTGCAATTGCAATGTTATATTTATTTAATAATATGGAAGTTCCAACAGCTTTAGTTTCAGGTTATGGTTCATGGCTTCACTCTGTATCAATGTATTCAGGTACAAATGATGCATTAGTACAATGGTGGTATGGACACAATGCTGTTGCATTCGTTTTCACAACTCCAATTATTGCTTTAATTTATTACTTTTTACCAAAAGAATCTGGACAAAATGTTTATTCTTATAAACTTTCTATCTTAGCGTTCTGGGGATTAATGTTTGTATATTTATGGGCTGGTGGACACCACTTATTATATTCAACTGTTCCTGACTGGATGCAAACTATGGGTTCTGTAATGTCTGTTGTTTTAATTTTACCATCATGGGGATCAGCTATTAATATGCTTTTAACAATGAAGGGTGAGTGGCAACAATTACAATCAAATACACTAATTAAATTTATGGTATTAGCTTCAACTTTCTATATGTTATCAACTATTGAAGGTCCAATTCAAGCTATTAAATCTGTAAATGCTATTGCACACTTTACTGACTGGATTCCAGGACACGTACATGATGGTGTTTTAGGATGGGTTGTATTTATGATTATGGCATCATTATTCCATATGGTTCCAAGAATGTACAAAAGAGAAATTTACTCTAAATCATTAATGGATACACAATTCTGGTTACAAACTACAGGTATCGTTTTATACTTTACTTCTATGTGGATTGCTGGAATTACACAAGGTATGATGTGGAGAGCTTACGATGAATATGGTTCATTAGTTTACTCATTCATTGATACAGTTACTGTATTACATCCATATTATACAATCAGAGCTGTTGGTGGGTTACTATACCTAATCGGATTCTTTATGTTCGCATATAATATTTATAAAACTATTAGATGTGGAAGAGTACTTGATAAAGAACCTGTTAATGCTACACCAGTAGCTGCATAAGAAAAGGAGAAATTATGTTTCATTGGTTTGAACAAAGACCGTTTTTCTTTGCGGTACTAGTATTTTTATTTGTTGCATTTGCGGGTATTATTGAAACTATTCCAGATTTTGCAAAACAATCAAGACCAACTGTTGGTACAAAACCATACAGTGTTTTAGAGTTAGCTGGTAGACAAGTTTATATTAAAGATTCTTGTAACGCTTGTCACTCACAGTTAATTAGACCTTTTAAAGCTGAAACTGATAGATACGGTATGTATTCTTTATCAGGTGAGTATGCTTATGATAGACCATTCTTATGGGGATCAAAAAGAACTGGTCCAGATTTAATGAGAGTTGGTAACTATAGAACTACTGATTGGCATGAAAATCATATGATGGAACCAGCTGCAGTTGTTCCTGGAAGTATTATGCCAGCATACAAACATCAGTTTACTAATATTGCTGATTTAGATACTGCATATGCAGAAGCTTATACAGTTAAAACAGTATTCGCAACTCCATATGATCAAGATTTAGATGGTGATGGTGTTGTTGATGTTGAACTTGGTGAATATGAAGCTGCAGTTGCAAAAGCAAAAGAAGATGCTAAGTTAATTGCTGCTGATATGAAAAATCAGGCGATAAAAGATGCTGTTGCAAATGGTCAAATTCCTGAAATAGTTGCATTAATTGCATATTTAAATTCTTTAAAATAGAGGTTGTCTATGGATTATGAAACACTTTTAACAGTTCAAGGTTATGCTAAATTCTTTTTGATTTTAGTTGTTTTTGTATTATTTTACTCATATGCTTATTCTATGTATAAAAGGGATAAAACAGGTGAAAGAGATTATGAAAAATATTCTAACCTTGTTCATGATGATTCAAGTGTTTCTTCTCCTCTTGAAGAAAGAAAAAATGATAAAGATATAGATAATAAGGAGAAATAAGATGAAGTCTATGATTATAGGTGGAATAATTCTTATCATCGCTTTATTAGCAGGAACTTACTTTGTAGCAGGTGATGCTTTTAACGGGGATGATTATATTAACAGTTTAACAATGTTAGGTGCTGCAGCTATTATTACAATTACTGTATTTACTGCACTTAAATACGTTAATCAAATGAAAAATGACACTGCGAGTGGTGATTTAGCTGAAGAAAAATGGGACGGTATTGGTGAATATAGAAATCCACTTCCAACAGGTTGGGCAATAGCATTTATTGGAACTATTATTTGGATGTTTTGGTACATGGCTATTGGTTATCCAATTAATAGTTTTTCACAAATTGGTCAATGGAATGAAGAGACATTAGATTATAATGCTAAATTTGAGAAAAAATGGGAAAATCCATCTGAAGAAACTTTAAAAGCAATGGGGCAGTCAACATTTTTAGTTCAATGTGCACCTTGTCATGGAGTTGATGCTGAAGGTATTGATGGTAAAGCTCAAAATTTAACAAAAAGAATTTCAAAAGAACAAGTTGTGCATGTTATTAAAAATGGTTCTAATAGTTTAGCAACTGCATATCCAGCTGGAATGCCTCCAATGATGTTAACAGAAGATGCAGATATTGAAGCAGTTGCTGCTTATGTGGCAGGTGGATTCAAAGGTGAACAACCTGCAATGTATGCGGTTTGTGCTGGATGTCATGGCGTTGATGGAAACGGTATAGAATATGTTGCACCAAATATTAGAGCTTATGACGATGCATTAGTTACTGCTGTTCTAAAAGATGGTAAAAAATCAAATATTGGTATCATGCCAAGTTTTGATGGAAGACTAAATGAAACTCAACAAAAAGCACTAGGTGCATATTTAAGAAGTTTAGGAGAGTAACATGGCTGGAAATACGCAAATGAACGAAAATGAAAGAGGAATCTTTAAATTAAATGGTATTACTGGTATGTTAATTGCAACAGTTTTGCTTTTAACTATATTAGTTGTATTAACTGTATTTGGTATAAAAGTACAACAAGATGAATCAACTAATTTTTATAAAATCAATCAAGATTTAAATGGTTTAACTTCTGGAAGTGTTTTTTCTGATAAAGAACAAAAATCTTCAGAAGAACAAAATAAAAATTATATTCTAGTTAAATAAGGAGACTAAAATGGATAAAATTATTGGTATATTACTTGTAGTATCTGCAATTGTGACATTGTATTTTAGCTTCTTTAATTCGGCTAAGATATTCATAGGTTAATATGAAAAAAATTAATTTTTTGAAAGTGGGAGTGATTTTTTCACTTCTGCTTTTTTTATGCTCAAATTTAAGCGCTCAACAATTTATCTTAAATGATGATAAATTAATAGATGATAGAGCCGCTATTAAAATCAACGAAATTGGTGCTGAAGTTAAGTCTAAATTAGGTGTTAATATATATGTGTATGCAAAATCTAATTTAGGTTTAGGCGAAAATGTTAAAACAAAAGATAAAATTGATTTCATTAAAAATAGTGAAAATCAAATAATATCAACACTAGAAGAACCATATGTTTTATTAACTATTGCAGTTGAAGAAACACATGTTAATCTACTTTTTTCTGATGACTTTAAAGATATTCTTGATAAAAATGATATTTTAGACGGATATATAGTTCCTTTATTAGCATCACAAGATAAAAATACTTTATTTGCAAAAGTTAGTGCTGCTACATTAAATGGATATGCTGCTATTGCTGATACTATTGCAGAAGCAAATCAAATTAAACTAGAGTCAAGTATAGGAAATGCTGGAAAAGTATCTAGTACTATATGGCGAGTTCTTATGTATACATTGATTGTTTTAGGATTATTAGCATATACTTACGCAATTTTAAGAAAAAGAAAATAAAAATATGAAAAGAAATTATTGGCCTTTATTGTTTATTGGAATTTTTACTTTTACCATTGGTATGATTATTTGGACTATTAAAAGTGCAGTTTCTGTACCTGTAATAGAAGATAATAGTTTTATGAAAAAATATCAAGATGTTGAAGAGCATTATAATGAAATGATGGATTCAAATGTATTATTTAGATCAAAATATAATTTTGATTTTTTTATCAATGATAAACAATTTGCATTGACAACTGAAGATATTAGATATTCACAAAGAGTAATTGAAAAATTCTCTGTAAATAAAGATTCATTAAAAGTTGGAAAAAATAGTTTAAAACTTACTGTTAGTGATAAAATTACAAATGAAAAAAAAGATGTTAAAATTGATTTGATTCTTAGCAAAACTATTTCAAATGATAGTGACAAGTTATTAAGTAATGGTGATTTTGTTGAAAATGACAAAACTTACATTGCTGACTTTGAAATTAAAGAGTCAAATAACTGGATTATTACAGGAAGTTTTGTTGTTGATGGAATAACTGGATATCTTTATATTAAAACAAATGCTATTTAAAAAAAAACTTTTAGTTTTTCCTACATCAAGGTCAATTAGAAATTTTATTTCAACGCAAAAGAGTTCTAATACTCTTTTGCCTTTTACCCTCACTATTGATGAACTTTTTAAAAAATCAATCAATCTTAATAATATGAAATATTGTGAAGAAGAACAAAGAGTTCTTTTTTTAAGTGAAGCAATAAAAAATACAAACATCCAAAAACTTGGAATTTCAGATAATTTTACAAAATTTTTAAAACAAAGCGATTATATATATAGATTCTTTTTAGAACTAGCAAGTGAAAAAGTAGAAATCAAAGATATTCAAAATGTAGATACTTATGATTTTTATTTAGAGCACTTACAAATTCTTGAAACTATAAAAACTAACTATATAAATATATTAGAAAAAAATTCTTATGTAGATAGAATAAACTTAGATAATCACTATAAAATAAATGAAAATTTTTTAAAGAAATTTGAAGAGATAGAGTTACATTTTGAAGGATATTTTACAAAAGTAGAATTTGAAATAGTAGAAAAAATATCAAAATTTATCAATGTAAAAATTAATTTCTATTCAAATACATATAACCAAAGATCATTAGAAGTTTTCAAAAATATGAATATAGATTTGAAAATAGATTTTAACTATAAAATTGATTTAACAAATAAACTAGTTTTACAAGAAGAAAAAAATAAAAAGAATCTTCAATCTTTAGAAATCAAAGGTTTCTCTTCAAGATTAAATCAAATCGCATATATAAAAGACTCAATAGTAAAATCAGTTCAAAAAGGTGTAAATCCTTCAAGAATAGCACTTGTATTACCTGATGAAACTTTTGCTTCATACATACAGTTATTTGATACAGAAAAGTATTTTAACTATGCTATGGGTAAAACTATCAAAAATACAAATCTTTATCAAGTTGCTTATGCTATATATTCATATTTAAGTGAAGATGATATTAAACATATTTCAAATCTTGATTTCTTGAAATTAGATAAAAACTTTATTGATAAAAATATAAAACCAATTTGGAATAAAAGAGCTACAAAAGAGAGTTTTGAGTTTATTTCTGAGTTTATAAAATCAAAAGAGAGTAGTGTAGAGTTACTAGAAAAGTATGAAGAACTTCTTTATAAACTAAATATCATAGTTTTTTCAAATGATAATGTAATTTTATTAAAAGATGTATATAAAATATTTTTGCAAAAATTAGTAAAACTTACCCTTGATGATGTAAATTCAGGAAAAATTACAGTTCTTGGACTTTTGGAAACTAGAGCAGTTGAGTTTGATACTGTTATTATTTGTGATTTTAATGAATCATTTATTCCAAAAATTTCTGTAAAAGATAAGTTTTTATCAACAAAACTAAAACAACTATCAAATCTTCCAACTCAATTTGATAGGGAATCATTACAAAAATACTATTATAAAAGATTAATTGATTCTTCAAAAAATGTTTTTGTAACTTATGTGAACTCTGATACAAATCAAATATCAAGATTTGCAAATGAACTTTTTGATAAGTATATAAAAACAGATACAAATGACAATGCATATAAGCATATACTTTATGATAATCATAAAATAAAACATATTGAAGAAGAGATAATAGCAAAAATAGATTTATCGATGTTTACATGGTCAGCAACGTCATTTAAAACCTATTTACAGTGCAAAAGAAAGTTTTATCTACAGTATATATTAAAACTCAAAGAACACAGCATATCGCTCAAACCTAAGGCTTATGAGTTAGGTGATATTATTCACTCTATTTTAGAAGATTTCTACACTTTAGATGAAAATAGTACTGAATTAAGTTTTGAAAAAATTGAATCTTTATTTAATAAATACAAAAGTACAAATCCATTCTTGATTTTGGATTTAGAAATTTGGAAGAAAAAGTTATATGAGTTTTATTTACTTGATAAACAAAGACTTAAACATAGAAAAATTATAGCCTTAGAAAAATCATTTTCATGCGAATTTGAAGGAATAAAAATCAAAGGTGTAATTGATAGGATTGATTCTTTTGAAGACAGTTATGAAGTTATTGATTACAAAACATCTTCAACTTTGAGTGTTGATACTTTAAAAAACTATGAAAAAACCGATGATTTTCAATTAGAGTTTTATTATCTTGCCATGAGTGAAATGTACAAAACAGACAAAATAGAAGCTTATTATTATGATTTAAGCAACACACAATTAATAAATGAAATTGCACTTGATAAAAAACTTGAATTGTTGTGCGAAAAGTTTAATGAACTAAAAGAAATCTCAAAAAATGAAATCTATTTTTCTAAATGTGAAGATAAAAATAACTGTACTTACTGCCCTTATATTATCATTTGTAATAGAGAATAAGATTTATTCTCTATATATATTTTAAGTTATTTTGCAGTTGCTATTAATACGTCTTCTATTATTTTTGTAATATCACCATCTAAAATAGCATCAACATTTGAGTAACCAATATTGCTTCTACTATCTTTTACTTGTTGATATGGCTGAAGAACGTATGATCTAATTTGATGTCCCCATCCATTATCACTCTTTTCAACACCATCTTTAGAAGCTTGTTGTTTTTCTAGTTCTAGCTCATATAGTCTTGATTTAAGCATTTTCATAGCACTTGCTTTATTTTTATGTTGTGATCTATCATTTTGGCATTGAACTACGATATTTGTAGCAATATGTGTGATTCTAATAGCTGATTCTGTTTTATTAACATGTTGACCACCAGCCCCACTTGCTCTATATGTATCTATTCTTATATCTTTATCTTCGATTACAATATCAATATTATCATCAACTTCAGGACTTACCATTACAGATGAAAATGATGTGTGTCTTTTTGCATTTGAATCAAATGGAGAGATTCTAACTAACCTATGAATACCATTTTCAGCTTTCATATAACCATAGGCATTTTCACCTTTGATTATAAAAGAAACATCTTTGATACCAGCTTCTTCACCATTTTGATAATCTAGTAATTCGATTTTGAAATCATTTCTTTCAGCCCATCTTAAATACATTCTATAAAGCATTGAAGCCCAATCTTGAGATTCTGTTCCTCCAGCTCCTGGATGAATAGACACAATAGCATTTGATGCATCATCTGGATTACTTAGCATTACAGATATTTCAGTTGATTTTATAAGTTTTTCTAGCTCAGGAGCTTCTTCGTAAAGCATTTCAAAAGTATCTTCATCTTTTTCATCGCTTGCCATCTCATAAAGCTCATTTGTACCTTTTAGTGAATCATTTGCTTTATTAAATTTATTTAATTTTCCTAAGATTCTATTTTTTTCAATACCGATTTTCGTAGCATTTTCTACATTGTTCCAAAAATCTTGTTGAGCTTCTTCTTCTTTTATTTCATCTAATCTTTTATTTAATTCATCAGGTTTTAAAATACCTTTTATGTTTTTAAGTTTAGTATTTAGAAGTTTTAATAGCTCTGAATATTCGTATGCATCCATTTATCGTAATCCTTTAAAAAAAAGAATTATACTTTAAGTTTGTATAAAAGTTGGTTAGGAAGCAATACCAGGGGAGTGATTAGTTCCCCCTTTTATTAATATGCTCTTATTGCAAAAATAAGAAATATTAAAAGTAGTATTGCTATACGATATGACATTTACTTACTCCTTTAAATAAGCACTCCCGCCCTCTCTGCCCAAAAAAAAAGGGAAAAGGTATAAACCTTTTCCCTCGATACTTATTTGTAGGTAATCACTCCTACAAAAGAAGTAAATGTCATTCGTAAAAAAATTATATCTAAATATTTTTTTCATGTCAATAATTTTAAAAATAAAAAAAGTGTTGAAGAAAATCTCCAACACTTTTATATTTTGTAGTTTAAACTTTCAGATTAGAAAGAGTATTGCATATGAAGTCTACCCATGTTTGAAGTATCTCTATCTTGATTCTTGTCCTTTGATATTGAACCAGCGTTTAAGTCAGAATAGTTAATTGATACATTAAAAAAAATCAAAGTCTTGTATTTTATTTTGGATTAATAATGATATCTACATTGAGCTATGATTATCAAATCATCGATTATTTTATATACTAGTCTGTGTTCTGATGTTATTCTTCTTGAAAAGTATCCTTGAAAATTTTCTTTTAGTCTTTCTGGTTTTCCAAGTCCATTAGCATCGAAGGGATTTCTTTTTATATCTTTGATTAATAAATTTATTCTTTTGAATATATTTTTATCATTTAAAGACCAATATTGATAATCTTCCCATGCTTCATCTGCAAATCCAATAATCATAAATCAATTTCTTTTTTAAGAAATTTTGAGTTTTCTATTTGTTCTACGGCATCATTTAATCTATCTCTATTATTTTTTGAAGATAAAAGATATATTGTTTCTTTCATTGAACTATACTCTTCATATGAAATCAAAACTACAGATTTCTCATCTTTTGTAGTAATAATATATTCATCAAAATCATCACATACTTTATTTATAATTTCTCTTAGATTATTTCTTGCTTGTGAGTAAAAAACTGCTTGCATTTTAAATCCTTTTGTCAATATATTGTCATTTTAAAGATTTTATCAGAATTTATAAAGTAAGTCAATTAAAAAAAAGGCTTAGAGTTTAACTCTAAGCCTTTTTTGTTTTGTAGTTTAAACTTTCAGATTAGAAAGAGTATTGTGCGTGAAGTCTACCCATGTTTGAAGTATCTCCATCTTGATCGTATTGACCAAGTCTTGCAAATGTTTTAAAGTTTTTAGACATTTGGTAACTTACTTGACCATAAATTTCATTTTGATCTACATCACCTGCTGTATTAGCACTTCCTACATTCATATCTGAATAATTAATTGATACATTTACTGCATCAGTAACTTGAGTATTTACAGAAGCATAAACAACTGAAGCATCAGCTACACCTGTTAATGTTACTCTCCAGTGGTCATCCATTCCTGTATCTGAACTATAGTCAAGACCAGTTTCTCCACCTTCTTCATTTGTTTGACCGTATGCTACGTATGCTCCAAAGATTCCCATTTGTGCATCTGTACCAATTTTCCATAAAGTATTGTCTTTTGCATAGTTATCAAAGTTAATTGATGAATATCTTGCATATGGATTCATTTGAATACCTGCAACATCAAATTTAGCTTTTGCTCCAACTGTAAAACCATCTAAAGTGTCTAATAAGTTAATATAAGTTGAGTCTAAAGTAACATTTTCAACTGTAAGGTTTGCAGTTGCAAAGTATACATCTTCTCCACCATCTATTGTTCCAGATGTTATTGGAGCTTCACCATCAGTACTGCTTAAATTTGTTTGATTGAAGAATCCACCAGTTAAAGAAACCATTCCAAGGTTTGAAGTTGCTACAAGTCCTGTTCCTGTTTGCTCGTTACCCATTGCATCTCTATCAATAGTAAATGGAGTTGCAATTCCTTGTTTACCTGCAGTTATAGTTGTGTTTTGTACACCACTATACGCGAAGTTTGCTTCTGATAATCCAAATTCTGCTTCAGAATCAGCTTCACCTGTATCTAAAGATGCAGGATTAGTTGCATTTCCAATAATTATTCTTGAATTAAAAGCTAAATCGTCATTGATTCCAGATTTTAAATTTGTAGCAACTTTATAGTTATTTGATCCTGTACTTGTCTCATAGTCATTATATCTGTATGCTGCTGTTCCTGAGATATCTACATTTTTAATAGCGTCTTCTAAATTTTGTGCATTTGCAGCAGAAAAACTTCCGATTGCAATAATCGTAGCTAAACTTAATTTTGTTATTTTCATATTTGTAATCCTTTTGTAATATTTATTCTATAAAATTATCTGAATGTTACTTATAAGTTACTTATAAATCGTTAATTATTAGTTAATACTTCATTAATTAATGAGTAAAAAGTATTCATTCCTTTTATTTTTTAGTATTTGTTATTTAATTGACTCTAAATATGCACTAACTTTATCTAAAGTTACATATGTAAGAGTAGATGTAATTGGTCTCATAACTGATGCTCTTCCTCTATCATAAGTTCCATTTGTATATCCACTAATTGAGTGTCTCATTTCTTCTGAACTTAATGTATTAAGAGGTCTTGAGTATCCACCTACTGTTGATTCACCTTTTTCTCCATGACATGATTGACATTTATTAACATAGATATTTTTACCATCAACTGATAAATCTTTTTTAATTTGAATTTCTTTTGCAACTTTTTCAGCTTCTTTTTTCTTCTCTAGTTTTTCTAAGATTCTAGCTTCCATATCAGCTTGGTTTCCTGAAAAATTTGATTGTGACGCCATTTGAGATCCTGGAGTTTTAAGAACATAGATAAAGTTCATACCGTTTGCTGATTGAGATATTTTTATATCATCTACTAACCAACCTTTTGCTTTCATATCTGCTATTGTATTTTTACCTGCACAAATACCACCATCTAAAGGTGTATTTTCAATAGTTGACATAGATTGATGATTTTCTTTGAAACACATAGTAGTATCAGCGAAAATAGAAGTTGAACTTAATAATAGTATTGATGAAAGAATTGCTTTTTTCAAGATAAAATCCTTTTTTAAATTTTCTAGATTTTATCATAAATAGTTTAAGAGTAAAGTAATAATAAGAAATTTAAGAATAAAAAAAGGGTTGAAGAAAAATCTTCAACCCTTTTAAAGTAAGTTTAGTAGTTAAATACTATCTTTCAAATTAGAAAGTATATTGAACGTGTAATCTTCCTCTTGTATTATCTTTGCTTGCAACACCTGAAGCAACATCATACTCAACTTGACCAATTCTAGCATATGTCATGAAGTTTTTACCCATTTTATATGTTAATTGACCATAGTATTCAGAAGCATCAGAGTTTGCAGCTGAATCTACTGATAAATCTGCATAAGTAGCTGATAAGTTTACATTAGCTAATACATCAACACCTAATGTTGCTTTAATTAATTGTGCATCATTTTTGTTAAGGTTTAAAGCCCATGCTTGTAAATTAACATCAGCATCAGCATCAGGAGATGTTGTTGCACTATGAGCTAAACCAATTAAAGAAGCATAACTATCTGAATCATTTGATTGACCATAATCTACAGACGCAGTAACGATACCAAATTTAGCTTTTGCTCCAACTTTTGCAATTGATTCTGTATCCATTCCAGAAGCTGATGGATCAATTGCAGAATATCTAGATGTTAATTCAACCATTTCAACTTTTGCTTTTGCACCAAGTGTATATAATGAAGCTCCATCATCATTTGCTGAATTGCTTTCTAAAGCTTGTAAATACCATCCGTCTAATGCTACAGGACCTAAATCACCCATTAATCCTAAACCAGCAATATCTTGTCCAGTTGTACTACCAAATAAGTTAGTTTGATTTAAGTATGTAGCAGCTACAGTAACAGGACCTACAGTTGTTAAAGAAGTGATACCTGTACCAGTATTTTCATTTCCTGCAGCATCAGCTTGAACAGCAAATGGAGATGGAACAGCTTGTTTACCAGCAATAACAGTTGTATTCATGATACCTGTATATGCAAAGTTAGCATGTGATAAACCAAAAGTTGCTTCACCATCTGCACCAGTTGTAGAATCACCAACTTCAGCCATACCTGTGCTGTCACCGATAATTGTTCTTGCATTAAATGTTAAATCATCATTAATTGAAGATTTTAAATTAAGTGCAACTTTATAACTATTGTTTGATTCATTACTAAAACCATCTGCAGTTGCATTATCAGTAGTTCTGTCATCATATCTATATACAACTGTACCAGAAACATCAACACCTTTGATTGCTTCTTCTAATGGTGTAGCGTTAGCTGCCGTTAATCCTGAAACTGCAATAGCAGCTACTAAACTTAATTTTGCGATTTTTTTCATTTGTGTTCTCCTAAAATTTCGAAATCTTTTTTCAGTATATCGGAGCGCGCGAACTCATCTAAAACTTTTGGTTTTAAACCTTTTCCGATATTCCGTTACGGCCATTCTACACCACTAAATTTTAAAGTTTTCTTAAAGTTACAATTTGACTGTTAATTCTCTGTTAATTTAAGGTAGTATTTAGTTAACGCCATATTAATGCTTCGTTAATGCTATGAAGAGACAAAAAGTGTCCTATATTAAAGGTACAATAGCTTGCTAATAATTACTTAATGTAACTATACAATCTTTTAAAATATCTGTTTTGAGATTTGAGTAAGTAGTAACAGGGGAGTGACTAGTTCCCCCTTTTATTAATATAACTTAATAGCAAATATTAAGAATATTAAAAGTAATACTACCATTTTGTAAAACATGAAAGAACTCCTTTCATTTATCACTCCCACCCAACACTACCCACAAAAAAAAGGGTAAGGAAAAAATTCCTTACCCTTTCGGTGAATAAACTAGTAGGTAGTCACTCCTACAAGAGTTTTCATGTTTTACATAAAAGGATTTTAACATATTAAAATTCTTATGTCAATATTTGTTAGTTTGATAATGTAACTATACAATCTTTTAAAATATCTGGTTTTGAGATTTTGATTTGTAGGTTTGTGATAGGGTATATATGTAATAGTAGATTTTCTATATATAAAATAGCATCTTCAAGAAGAAGAAACTTTTGTGTTTTCATTGTAGATTTTAAAAGAGATGATACTTCTGCATAATCTATAAACATATCTTTTGTAAAGAGATATTCAAAAGATATGTTTAGAATAACTCTTTGTTTTTTAATACGTTCAAAATCAAGTATTCCTATAATACATTTAAATGTAAGATTATTGATTTCTATTTTCATTGCTAATTATATGTAGAGAAAAAAGTCATATAACTTTTTTCTCTTCACCTTTTATCATTCTGATAATATTTGGAATATGTTTATATATAATGATAAATGCGATTATATACATAGGTATATTTGAACCTACATTTAAACCATTATTTAAAAAACTAGCACTTATTACAACAGCTAAAAGTCCAAGTAGTGATGATAAAGAAGATATTTTTAAAACTTTTGCACATACTATCCAAACAACAGCTCCAATAATAGTAGGAATTGGAATAAGTACTAAATAAACTCCAAGACCAGTTGCAACACCTTTTCCACCTTCAAGACCTAAGTATATAGAATAACAGTGTCCTAAAACTGCAAGAATTGCAACTCCCCAAAGTGTAGATTCACTAAGACCATAATACATAGCAACTAATAAAACTAAAGTTCCTTTTAATGCATCTAAAATCACAGTTGCAAGACCTAGCTTTTTTGCAAGTTTTGGGTTTGTTTCTTTTACAACTCTAAGAACATTAGTTGCCCCAATTGATTTACTTCCTGCTGCTGTTATATCAACTCCAGCAAATGTTTTAGCTAATATTGAACCAAAAGGAATAGATCCTATTAGGTATGCTGCTAAAAAAAATAAAATGTTTGTATTTGTGAAAAAATCCATCTATTACCTTTTATAATGCTCCTTATTTAAAGGAACTTAAATTGTTTATTTTACTTAATTAAATGAGATTATAACTAAAATTTTGTTATATTCACATTTAATAAAAATTTGAAGGCTTATTTTGAATTTAAAAAATGAAATAATAAAATTAAAAGAAGAATTAGATGTAACTTTAGTTGCTCATTTCTATCAAAGAGATGAAGTATTCGAGTTAGCAGATATTACAGGTGACTCACTAGAACTTGCAAAAAAAGTAATGCTTACAGACTCAAAATATGTTGTATTTTGTGGTGTTGGTTTTATGGGTGAGAGTGTAAAAGTTATGAGTCCAGAAAAAACTGTTCTTATGCCAAAAATTGCTTGTTGTGCAATGGCTAGAATGATTGATGTTGGATATTATGAAGAGAATCTAAAAAAAATAAATGAAGCTGGAATCTCAAATGATGAGATTTTACCAATTACATATATAAACTCAAGTGCAGCTGTTAAAGCAAAAGTTGGACAAATGGGTGGAATGGTTTGTACTTCATCAAATGCATATAAAATTATTGAAAAAGGTTTAAAATCAGGGAAAAAGATATTTTTTGTTCCTGATAGATGTTTAGGTCAAAACTTTGCAAAATCATTAAATTTAAAATCTGCAATTGTTGGTGATGGAAGTGATTTAAAGCAAGCTGATATTATTTGTTATAATGGATTTTGTTCTGTTCATCAACAGTTTTCAGTAGAAGATATAGAGTTTTATAGAGAAAGATTTCCAGATATTTTAATTGCAGTTCATCCTGAATGTGATCCAAGTGTTTGTGATGCAGCTGATTTTGTAGGTTCAACTTCTCAATTGATTACATATATAAAAGGCTTAGATCCTGAGCAAAAAATAGCTGTTGGAACTGAGTTTAATATGGTAAGTAGATTAAGAGATAAAAATACATATATATTAAGTTCAACAAAACCTGAGTGCCCAACAATGAATGAGACAACTTTACAAGATGTTTATAACACACTAAAATCTATAAAAGATGATAAAATTAGTAAAGAAACAGAGATTTTTGTTTCAGAAGATACAGCAAAGTGGGCAAAAGTAGCATTAGAAAGGATGTTTGAAGTATGATTAATATAAAGAAGTTTGTAAAAAATGCCATTATCGAAGATAATGGTAGAGGAGATTTATTCTTCGATGTTGCTCCCAAAGGAAGATTTACTGCGCGTGCTATTTGTAAATCAGATGGTATTTTAGCAGGTGTTCAATACGCAAAGGTATTAGCAAGAACTGAAAAGTTTGATTGTAAATTTTTAAAAAATGATGGAGATGAAATCAAAGAGGGTGATATTATTGCCGAACTTGAGGGGAAAGCATCTATTTTATTATCATCTGAGCGAACTTTTTTAAACATGCTTCAACACGCAAGTGGAATTGCTACTATGGCAAATAAATATGCAAAACTTATAGAAGGTACAGGTGTAGTTTTACTTGATACTAGAAAAACAAGACCACAGTTAAGAGATTTTGAAAAATACGCATCACGAGTTGGTGGGGCTATTAATCATAGACTTGGACTTGATGATTGTTTGATGTTAAAAGATACTCACTTAAGAACAATTGACAATCTTGAAGAGTTTGTAAAAAAAGCAAGAAAAAGAATCTCATGGGTTACTAAAATAGAAATCGAATGTGAAACTTTTGAGCAAGTTAAGGAAGCTATGCATGCAGGTGGTGATATTATTATGTGTGATAATATGACTACTGAACAAATAAAAGAAGTTGTAACTTTTAGAAATACCAATTATCCACATATCTTATTGGAAGCTAGTGGAAATATAAATCTTGATACTATTAAAACATATGCCTCTACAGGCGTTGATGCTATTAGTAGTGGAAGTATTATTCATCAAGCAACTTGGCTTGATTTTTCTATGAAGTTTGATTAGGACTTATTTTGAAAAAAGATTTTATAATAAGCAATAAAGTTGATATGGCAGAACATACTAAGGCATTAGAACTTATTGAAAAAAGTAGATATATATTAATTGTTACACATGTAAATCCAGATCCTGATTCTATTGGTTCAGCATTGGCTTTATCAAACTTATTTCATGAAAATAAAATCAAACATAAGGTATTTAATATAAGTGCTGATTTACCACAAAATCTTGATTTTATACCAAGATTTGATAAAATTTCAGATCAATTACCAGCATTTTTTGATTTGATTATTACAGTAGATTGTGGTACTTTTAAAAGATTAGGATTTACTCCTGATCCATCTATTCCAATTATAAACTTTGATCATCACAAATCAAATAATCATTTTGGAGTAGTAAATATCGTAGATCCTATGAAAAGTTCAACAGCTGAATTAGTATTTGAATTTTTTAAACATAATGGATTATACATTACAAAAGATTCAGCAACTGCACTTTATGTGGGGATTTATGATGATACATTAGCTTTTTCATTAGGAAGATGTGATGAGCTGACTTTTGAGAAAACAAACTTTTTAGTTGAATGTGGTGCTAGCCCTTCTGAGATTGCAAATAAGCTTTTAAGAAGAGATTCTTTGGCAAAATATAGAATTATTCCAAAAGTTTTAAATAGTTTAGAACTTTTTAAAGAGGGTGAAGTAGCTTCCATATTTGCAAAAGAAGAGTGGTTTAAAGAGACAGGTGCTCATAATAGGGATTGTGAAGATGCCTTAGATATGATTATGAGTATTGCCATAGTTAAAATCGCTTTTTTTGTAAGAGTTGTAAATGGAGTTTCACGGGTGTCGTTAAGATCTAAGGGAAAAATTGATGTTGCTAAGATTGCAGGTGAGTTTGATGGCGGTGGCCATTATAACGCAGCTGGATGTACCTTAGATATGATAGATGTAGAAAAAGCAAAAGAAATAGTTTTAAAGGAAATTTTTGAAGTTTACAAATAATAAATACAGTATTAAAGGTTTAGGAATTTATATAGGCCTTATCATTTTTTTATCAGCAGTTGTGTTTTTGTTGTTCTCTAATATGTTTGAGAGAAGTGCACCACAAATTAAAGTACAAAATGAAATTTATTGGAATTTTCAAAAGCCAATAAATGTTGCAATTGCAGATGATACACAAATAAAATCTTATGATATCTTTTTTATTGATGGTGAAAAAAAGATAAAATTAGAAACTAAAGTTATAAAAAATGAAAATGGAATTATTGAATTAGATGTAATGCCTCCACAATCTGATGAATTTTATAAACCTAAAGAAGCTACTTTAAAAGTAGAAGTTTATGATACAAGTAAATGGAACTTTTTTAAAGGAAATCATACAGTTAGTAATTCTAAAATAATTATTGATAAAAAAAGTCCAGTAGCAAATGTAATTACAAATTCATACTTATTAAGACAAGGTGGAAGTGGAGTTATTGTTGTAGAGATCAATGATGAGAATATAAAAGATTACTATATTTCATTTAATGATGAAGAGGTATTTGAATTATTTCCTTTTTATAAGAAAAACTTCTATATTTCTGTAATTACTTGGCCTATTGATATTAAAGAATTTAAAAGAGTAAATGTAGTTGCTGTGGATTTAGCAGGAAATAAAACAGAAGCGAAAGTACCTTTTTATATTAAGAACTTTAAAGAAAAAATTGATGATATCAAAATTTCAGATGATTTTGTAAACAATGTAAGTAAACACGTTTTAGAAAATAGTGAAATGAATGTTCCTAATAATGTAGTTGAAACTTTTGTGAAAACAAACAAAGAGCTAAGAGAAAAAAATGTTAAAACTATAAGAGAAGTTGCAAGAAAAAATCTTATGAATAACTCTAATAATCCTTTTGATATTAAACCTTTTATTAGATTACCAAATGCAGCAACTTTTGCTAAATTTGGTGAAAGAAGACATTATTTTTATAATGATATAAAAATTGATGAAGCTTGGCATTTAGGTATGGATTGGGCAAGTGTTAAAAGAGCAGAAATATTTACATCAAATCCTGGAAAAGTTATATTTAAAGGATATTTAGGAATCTATGGAGATACTGCTATTATTGATCATGGTTATGGAATAGGATCTTTATATGCACATACAAGTAGTTTAAATGTTGAAGTTAATGATGAAGTAAAAGCTGGAGATAAAATAGGTAATACAGGTTCTACAGGAGCTGTATTTGGGGATCACTTACACTTTGGTATGTTAGTTCAAGGAATTGAAGTAAATCCAAATGAGTGGCTTGATTTTGATTGGATGAAGACTAACGTTAATAAAACTATAAATGATGCTGTGAAAATAATAAATGGAAGTACAGCACCAGCAAATGGAAGTGCAAAATGAAACAAAGAACAATTGCAAAAAGTATAGAAATTGTAGGTATTGGCTTACATAAAGGCGTTCCTGTAAAAATGAAACTAGAACCACTTGATAGTGATATGGGTATAGTTTTTTATAGGGTAGATGCAGGTGTTACAATTCCACTAAAAAGAGAAAATGTAGTTGATACTAAGATGGCTACAGTAATTGGTAAAGATGGAGTTGTAATTTCTACAATTGAGCATCTTTTATCAGCTGTTTATGCTTATGGAATTGATAACTTAAGAGTAGTGATTGATAATGATGAAGTTCCTGTACTTGATGGAAGTTCAGCTGGATATTGTATGCTCATTGAAGAAGCTGGAATAAAAGAGCTTGATAAATCAAAAAAAGCTATAAAAATCAAAAAGCAAGTTGAAATTACAACACCTGAAGGTAAAAGAGTTACTCTAAAACCTTCTAATAGAATTGTATATGATTTTGAAATTACATTTGATCATCCTGCTATTGGAAAACAAAATTTCCACTTTGATTATTCAATTGCTGAATATAAAGAGAATATCAGTCGAGCTAGAACATTTGGGTTTTTACATGAAGTTCAATATTTAAGAAGTATAGGATTAGCACAAGGTGGTTCTATGGAAAATGCTATTGTACTTGATCAATCTAAGGTTTTAAATCCTGAAGGTTTAAGATTTGATGATGAGTTTGTAAGGCATAAAATTTTAGATGCAATTGGTGATATGGCACTTTTAGAATATACTTTGGTTGGTGAATATGATGCAGTTGCTGGAAGTCATCATTTAAATCATTTACTTACAAAGAAACTTTATGAAGATGAATCAAATTATGAAATAATTGATTTAGAAGAAGCTACTTCTGAAGCTGTTGTATTTGAAATGGCATATTCAAAAGTTGAGAATTAAGGTTTAATTATTTGATAGAAATTTTAGCTATAACTATTTCAAACCCTTTATTAGTAGGTGTTTATGAAAATAAAAAATTAATTGTTGAGCATAAACTCGATGGTAAAACATCGGATTTATTGCCTAGTTTATTTACTAAACTTTTAGATGAATATGATATTAATACAATTACTTATGTTAATTCTCCTGGATCTTTTATGGCTATTAAAGTAGCTTATATATTTCTAAAAACAATATGTATAACAAAAAAAATTGAATTTAAAGCTATTGATGGCTTTGAATTCAATGAAAATTCTCCTATTAAAGCCCTTGGTAAAAAGTATTTTATAAAACAAGATAAGGAAATTAAAGTAGATTTTTTAGAAAAAGATAGTATAATTCGCGACTTTAAATTACCTATGTGTATAGAAAAATATAATTTTAATCAAGAAACACTGCCAATATATAATTTACCAGCTGTTTAAGAAGAAGGAAATGGATGAAAGTAAGCGTTCCCGCTACAAGTGCAAATTTAGGCCCAGGTTTTGATTGCTTAGGTTTAGCAATATCTATGAAAAACCAAGTAATAATCAGACCATCAAAATTTCATAGTGTATCTTTAAAAGGTGAGGGTGCAAATAATCCTGCTTTAAAAGATAACAATATGTTTATATCTATATTTAATGATTTTTATCATAATTTATCATATAAAAAAAGACATTTTAGATTTGAATTTCAAAATGAGATTCCACTTTCACGTGGATTAGGAAGTTCATCTGCAGTTATTGTTTCAGCAATTGCCAGTGCATACGCAATTGAGGGAATAAAACTTGAAAAAGATAAATTATTAAATTTAGCATTAGCTTATGAAAATCATCCTGATAATATAACACCTGCTGTTATGGGTGGATTTAATGTAGCTTGCGTTCAAGAAAATGAAGTAAGATATATTAATAAAGCAATTCCAAAAAATTTAAAAGCAGTTATTGTAGTACCTAATAGAGCAATTTCAACGCAATTGTCTAGAAAAACATTACCTTTTAAATATTCAAAGGAAGATGCAGTATTTAATATTTCTCATTCATCGTTATTAACAGCTGCATTTATGGCTGAAGATTGGGAGATGTTGAAGCATGCTTCGTTTGATCAAATTCATCAAAAATACAGAATGAAGCAAATGCCAGAGCTTTTTGATGTACAAAAAACATCTTTAAAAGAGGGTGCTTTAATGAGTACTTTATCAGGTTCAGGTTCTACACTGTTTTCAATGTCCTATGCAGATGATAGTAAAAATTTGGAGAAAGCATTAAAGCTAAGATTTCCTCATTTTAAAGTCTTCACAGCTGATTTTGATAATGTTGGTGTGAGAATAGAAATTTGATTATTTTTGATATTAAGTATATTTTAGGTATAATGCTTGGCTAATTCAAAAATGATCTTAAGAACCTGTGTCGTTTGCAAAGGCAAATTTGAACAAAAAGAGTTACTAAGACTAAAATGTGAAGATAAAAAATTATTGTTTTACAATAATTACGGTAGAAGTTTTTATATTTGTAGTGATTGTGAAAATATCTTACAGTCAGATATAAATGGAAAAGATTTTAAAAGAATTGAAAAATCACTTTGCAAAGAGTGTAAAAATAAAGATAAGTATGTCACACAACTTAAGGAGATGCTAACAGATGTCAGATAAAGTAAGAGTTTATGAGATTGCAGAAGAAGCGGGAGCAACTAGTGCAGAAGTAATTGCAAAGGCTAAAGATTTAAAAATAGAACTTAAATCACCCCAAAGTGCAGTATCATTTGAAGATGCTGAGGAAATAACTAATTATATAATGACTGGAAAAAGTCCAAAATTAGAAGTTAAGCCAGTAGCTAAGCCTAAAAAAGTTGTTGAGAAAACAACTGAAAATAAAACAGAAGATATGGAAAATAAAACTACTAAAGTTAAAGAAGTAATAGTTAGTGAAACAAAAGTTGAAACTATTGAAAAGAAAGATACTGAAGTTAGAAAAAAACCAGAATTAAAAAAAGTTGTAATTTCTAAGCCAAATATAAAGCCTGCACCTTCAAAACCTCAAGAAGAACTTGACAAACCTGATGTTAATCCTGACAATGTTAATAAAATAGTGCCTAAAAGAAGAGGTCTAGTTATTATCAAGAAGAAAAAGCCAAAAGTTGAAGCACCTGTTGAAAAAACTTTTGAATCTGAAGTACAACCTAAAAAACAAATGAAATCTTTAAGTGAAATTCTTGGTGGAAACGAAGAAGATACAGTTACTGAGAATTTAAAGAATAACTTTGACGATATGAAAAAGTCAAGACCTAAAAAAGAGAAAAAGAAAACTATCGTTAAAGCTCAAGATCATGGTAAAAAACTTGATAGAACTTATAGTGATGAATTTTCAAGTTCTGATGATTCATTATTAGGTGAAGAAGTTGTTTTACTTGATATGGGATTAAATGATAATCTTAAAATTTTTGATGAGCCAAAACCTCAAAATCCAGCTAAACAATCAAGATCTTCAAGACCAGCTGCTTTTGGTAATGCACCTCAAGGTTTAAAAAGAGGAAAAAGAAAGAAAAGAATAGCTAGAACTCAAGAAACTGTAGAAATAACTGAAGTTACAATTCCTGAAGATATTAGAGTTTATGAGTTTGCTGAAGCTTGTGGTAAATCACCTGCTGAAGTTATAACTGTATTATTTTCATTAGGAATGATGGTTACTAAAAATGACTTCTTAAAACAAGATGAGTTAGAGATTCTTGGTGAAGAGTTTGGAATTGAAGTAACAGTAAGAGATGCATTAGAAGATGTAAATTATGTTGGAGACTATCATGATGGTGATGAAGATATTGATGATTCATCATTTGTGACTAGACCACCTGTTGTTACTATTATGGGACACGTTGACCATGGTAAAACATCATTATTAGATAAAATTAGATCTTCAAAAATAGCTTCAGGTGAAGCAGGTGGAATCACTCAACATATCTCTTCTTATACAGTTGAGAAAAATGGACAAAAAATCACATTTGTTGATACTCCAGGACATGCTGCTTTCTCTGCTATGAGATCAAGAGGTACTGCTATTACAGATATCGTTATTATTGTTGTTGCTGCTGATGATGGTGTTAAACCTCAAACTGAAGAAGTTATTGCTCATGCAAAAGCAAGTGGTTGTCCAATTATTATTGCTATGAATAAAATTGATAAAGAAACTGCAAATATCGATATGGTAAAAGCTCAAATGGCTGAAAAAGGTATGACACCTGTTGATTGGGGTGGAAATACAGAATTTATCGGAGTATCTGCAAAATCAGGTGAAGGTATTGAAGATTTATTAGAAAATATATTAATTCAAGCAGAATTACTAGAATTAAAAGCTGATCCAACTGCAAAAGCTAAAGCTGCTGTTATTGAATCTTCACTTGAAAAAGGAAGAGGGCCAGTTGCTACTATTATCGTTCAAAATGGTACATTAAGAATTGGTGATAATATCGTTTGTGATACTACTTTTGGTAGAGTAAAAGCAATTACTGATGATAATGGAAATGCAGTAAAAGAACTTGGACTTTCTGAAACAGGTACTGTTTTAGGTCTAAATGACGTTCCAACAACTGGTACTGTTATGGTTGTTATGGATTCTGATAAAGAAGCAAGAGATATTGCAACTACTAGAGCTGAACATGCACGTGCAAAAGAATTATCTAAATCTACTAAAGTTTCTCTAGAAGAGATGAGTGGATTAATTGCTGAAGGTAAAATCAAACAACTTCCTGTAATTATTAAAACAGATGTTGGTGGATCTTTAGAAGCAATTAAAGGTTCATTAGAAAAAATTGCAAATGATGAAGTAAAAGTAAAAGTAATCCATGCAGCAGTTGGAGGAATCACTGAGTCTGACTTAGTTCTTGCAGGTGCATCTGAAGGGTGTATTATCCTAGGATTTAACGTAAGACCTACAGGTTCTGTAAAAGCAAAAGCAAAAGCAGATGGTGTTTCTATTAATACTTATTCAATCATTTATGATTTAATTGATGATGTTAAAGATGCGTTATCAGGTATGATGAGTGCAGTAATTCGTGAAGAAAATACAGGTCAAGCTGAAGTTAGAGATACATTCGTTGTTCCAAAAGTAGGAACAGTTGCTGGATGTTTAGTAACAGATGGTAAAGTTATCAGAGGTGGACATGCAAGAATCATTAGAGATGGAGTTGTTACTTATACAGGTAAAATCTCATCATTAAAAAGATTTAAAGATGATGCTAAAGAAGTTGCTAATGGTTATGAGTGTGGTATTATGTTTGATAAATTCAATGATATTAAAGTTGGAGATTTCATCGAAACATTTATTCAAATTGAAGAAAAAGTATCAGTAGATAACTAAGAATGAAAAGTATAAATTTACAAAGAACAGAATCATTACTTATGGAGTTAATTCCAGAAGCTTTATCAAATTTAGTTGATAGCAGAATTAACTCTTTGCCAATTACAGCAGTTAACTGTAAAAATGGAAAGTATGATGCTATTGTATATTTTGATGGCTCTGATTATGATAAAACTGAAATTAAAGATATTATTTCATTGCTAAACAAAGCAAATGGAAGAATTAAAACACATATACTAGCAAGTACAGGTTGGTATAAGTGTCCTAACTTTACATTTTTAAATGATACATCATTAGAGAAATCAAAAAATATTGAAGCATTATTTGCTCAAATAAGAAAAACAAAAAGTGAAGAAGAATGAGTTTAGAACAATCAATTAAATTAGCAGTAGAAAGTTTAGGCGCTAATCTTTATGATATCGTGAGCACAAAAGCACATGATAGAAATATCTTTAGAGTATTAGTAACAGCTGAAGGTGGAATTAGCTTAGATAAATGTGCTGAAATTTCAAGAATGATTTCACCAATATTAGATGTTGATGAACCAATGAATGGCGAATATATTTTAGAAGTAAGCTCTCCTGGAATTGAAAGAAAACTTAGAACAAAAGAGCATTTTAAAGCATCTGTAGGCGAAAAAGTAAAAGTTAAAGATTTTGCAACTGAAACTTATAAAGGTGAATTGATTTTTGCTGATGATCAAAAAATAATAGTAAAAACTGAATTTGCAGATGAAGAAATCACTTATGATTCAATTCTTTCAGCTGCTACTTATTTCGAGTGGTAAAATAAATTAATAGAGATCCTCTATTAATTTTACTACACATTAACACTACTTCTTATATACTACCTCCCCAAAAAAAATTAAACCAAAAGCGATAAACAATGAAAATAGATGATAATTTTTATATGAAATTAGCTATTGATGAAGCATGGAAATATCAGCTTTTAACATACCCAAATCCAGCTGTTGGTTGTGTTATTGTAAAAGATGGTAAGTTATTATCAATAGAAGCTCATAAAGAAGCTGGAATGCCCCATGCAGAAGTAAATGCACTAAAAGCTGCATACTTACTTGAATATCCAAATTCAATATTAAAAATGAAAAATAGTTCTTTAGATATTCATACTTTTTTTTTAGAAAATCATAATGGATATTTTAATGATTGCGAAATTTTTGTTACGCTTGAACCTTGCAATCACATAGGTAAAACTCCATCTTGTGCAAACTTATTAAAAGAATTAAAACCAAAAAGAGTAATCATTGCCCATGAAGATATAAATAAACTAGCCTCAGGTGGTATAGAAACACTAAAAAGTGTAAATATTAGTGTAAGTATAGGATGTATGAAAAAAGAAGCCTATAATCTCTTATATCCATTTATAAAGTGGAGTAGCGGAACATTTATCTTTTATAAAATGGCACAAACGCTAAATGGCTGTATAGATGGAGCCGTATCTTCAAAAATGAGTCAATTATATGTACATACATTAAGAGATAAAGTTGATTTAATGCTAATAGGTGGAAATACTGTACGAATAGATAAACCAACCTTGGATGCAAGATATATAGCTGGACGTGCGCCTAAAATAATGATATATAGTAAAAATAAAATATTTGATAATAATATCCCACTATTTAAAGTACCAAATAGAGAAGTTATAATAAGTGATGATTTATTTAAATTATTAGATCATAAGCTAGTAATGGTTGAAGGTGTTTATAATTTAATGAATATATTAAAAGAAAGAATTGATTATATTGTATTAATAGTAAGTCCAAAAATAAGAAATGGAATTAATGCCTTAAATGAAATAAATATAGATTTTGAAATAGTACATGAGAACTATATTGGAGAAGAAAAAATTATGTTTTTAAAAAGAAAAGTTTAAAAATTTATTTTAATACAAAACATTGAAAAGGTTAAGATTTATCGTCGAAATCAAGATAGAGTTTTATTTGAAGAGGGAGCTGACCAAGGTCAGTGACTGAAGAAAAGAAAGCTATATCGCAGTATTTCCACGATATAGCTTAATCTTTTTATTTTACTTTTTCTAGGTACTCACCAGTTCTTGTATCACATTTAATAATGTCACCTTCAAGAATATGGAAAGGAATTTGTACAACTGCACCTGATTCTAAAGTAGCAGGTTTTCTACCACCTTGAGAATCACCTTTAAAGTTTGGTGGAGTTTCTACAATTTTAAGTTCTACAACCATTGGTGGTTCAACTGTGATAGCTTTACCATTATAGTACATCATATCACAAGTCATTCCATCAATAATCCAATCAAATGCTTCACCTACTTGATCGTAAGTTAAACCTTCTTGTTCGTAAGTTGCATTATCCATAAATTGTAACATCTCACCATCATCATATAAAAATTGCATTTGTTTTTGTTGTAAATTTGGAACTTCACATTTATCACCAGCGTGGAAAGTTTTTTCGATTACTTTTCCATTTAAAAATGATTTAATTTTACATCTAACAAATGCAGCACCTTTACCAGGTTTTACATGTTGATATTCTGTAATTTTATAAGGAACACCATCAACTTCGATTTTTAATCCCTTTTTTAATTCACTCATACCAATTGCCATATTTTCTCCTTAAATTTCTGCGTAAGCAACTGCAATAGCAGCTTCTAAACTATCAAGTTTTTTTAATACATCTGAACAAGCTTTTTCATCAATAAGAATAACAGCTAATGCACCATCTTTTCCTCTTGATAATCTAAAGTCAGCAATATTAATATTATTATTACCTAAAATCTTTCCTACTTCACCAATTACACCTGGAACGTCATGATTTCTCATAATGATCATTTTACCTTTTGGCTCAATATCAAGTGGGAATCCATTTATTTCTACGATTCTTTGAACATCTTCGTTAAATACTGTTCCTGAAATTGTTTTTACTCCTGTTGGAGTAGTGATATTAATTGAAACTTTATTTTGATATCCACTATGATTAGAGAATTCAGAATTTGTAAGGTCAATTCCTTTTTCTTTTGCAATAAAATTAGCATTAACATAGTTAACTTCATCACCACAACTAACAGCTAATACACCAACAGTTGCAAAAGTTTGTAATGAATCTAAGTATTCTGAGATTTCACCTTCAGCTGTAATGTTAATTGATCTAATTTCACTTTTACTTAATTGTGCAAGTAAAAATGCCATTTTTTGAGTAAGTTCAATATACGGTTTTACAAAATGAGGGATTTTACTCTCATCAATTGGTAAATTTAAAGCATTTGGATATGAAATTCCACGTGCAGACTCAATTGCATTATTTGCAGCTTGAACTGAAATTTCTCTTTGAGATTCTTTTGTATTTGCCCCTAAGTGAGCAGTTACAGTTACATTTGGTAAATCTAATAATGGATGATCAATTGCAGGTTCTTTTATAAATACGTCAATACCAGCCATTGCTACTTTACCAGATTTTAGGTTTTCATATAATGCATCTTCATTATATAATCCACCTCTAGCACAGTTAATTAAAACTACACCATCTTTCATTCTTGCAATCTCTTCAAAACCAATCATATTGATAGTTTCTTTATTTTTTGGTGTATGAATAGTTATAATATCGCAAGATAAAATATCTTCAAAATTAGTTGTATACTTGATACCTAAATCAGTTGCTTTAGTTGAAGGAATATATGGGTCGTAAGTCAATACGTCCATTTCAAATGATTTAGCTCTAAGTGCAACTCTATGACCTATATTTCCAAAACCAATAACTCCTAGTTTTTTCCCATAAAGTTCATTTCCATACCAATCTTCTCTTTTCCAAACTCTATCAATTTTTAATTGATTGTGAGCATATGGAAATTTTCTCATACAAGAAAGCATGTGAGTCATTGTTAATTCAACCGCTGCTATAGTGTTTGCAGTAGGAACATTCATTGCGATTATTCCTCTTTTACTACAACCTTCCATATCAACATTGTCATAACCAACACCAGCTCTAATAACAGCTTTTAAGTTTACTGCTGCATTTAAAAATTTCTCATCAACATCTGTTGAAGATCTAGTGATTGCTACTTGAGCATCTTTAATAATATTTAAAAGTTCTGTTTTATCTACATCTGCTGCATATACGTAGTTTACATCTTCAGTATTTTGAAGAATTTGTAAACCAGCGTCATGTATATGATCGCAAACTACAATTGTATGTTTACTCATTTAAATAATTCCTATGATTTCATTTGATCTTTTATAATGTCACCTAAAGTCATAGATGAGTCATCATTTACTGATTTTAAAACTTCTCTTTCTTGTTGTTGCTCTAATCTTCTAACAGATAATCTAACTCTATTTTTTTTAGTGTCAATATTTACAACAACAGCTTCAATTTCATCACCATTTTTTACTTCATCAGCTTTTAATGGACCAAAATCTTCATTTCTAATTAAACCATCAAGATTATTTTCTAATTTAATGAAAATTCCGAAATCTTTAGCATCTTTTACAGTTCCTTTTACGATGTCACCGATTTTGTAAGCATCTTGGAATTTTTTAGCAGGAGAATCAGCAATTTCTTTAATAGATAATGAGATATTTTCTTTTTCTCTATCAATTTTGATAATTTTAACTTCTACTTCATCACCTTTTTTGAATAATGCTTTACATTTTGCATTTGGTTCCCATGAAGCTTCTTCATTATGTAATAAACCATCAACATCACCAATGCTTACAAAAGCACCAAAGTCAGTTAATGTAGCAATTTTACCAGTGATTATGTCACCAACTTTATGATCGTTTGTGAATTTAGTAAAAGGTTTTTCTTGTAGATTTTTTAAAGATACTCTTAATCTTTTTTGTTCAATATTTAATTCAATAACTTCAACATTGATTTCTTCACCAATTGTTAAAAGCTCTTTTGGATTTTTTAAGTTTTTATTCCATGAAATTTCAGATATATGTAATAAACCTTCAATGTCATTTCCTAAATCAACAAATGCACCATAAGATTCAAAGTTAGAAACTGTAACAGTAATTGTATCACCAACTTCTAATTCGTCTTTAATCTCTTCCCAAGGATTAGATAAAGCTGCTTTAATTGATAAAGATAAATGTTGTTTTGTTTTGTCATAAGATAATACAACAACAGATACAGCATCACCTTCGTTGTAATAATTTGCAGGATTTACAGGACCTTTGTATGAGATTTCATTGTAGTTTACTAAACCATCAATTCCACCTAAATCAACAAACATTCCATAAGAAGTAATTTTTTTGATTGTTCCAATAACTGGTTCTTTATTTTCTAAAATTTCAGTTACTTTATTATCTTTAACAGCTTTTGATTCTTCAATTAATTTTTTTCTTGAAACAATAATTGAATTTTGAGCTTTGTTTACTTTGATAACTTTTGCTTTTACAGTTTTACCAACTGCACCAATAGTTTTTAAGTAAGATTGAGCCATAGGCATGAAATATTCACAACCATCAGCATCTTCGATTATAAATCCACCTCTTTGTTTTACAGAAACGATTTTACCTTCGATTGTTACATCTTCGAAGTTTTCACCATGAGCTTTTTCAAAAGCATCAAATTTTTCTTTTTGTAAAACTTTTTTATGTGAAATACTTGGTCTCTCACCTCTGCTTCCCATTAACATAACAGGAATTGTGTCACCAACTTTATATTTTACTTCACCACCAATTGTAATTTCAGAAATATTTAACTGACCTTCTATTTTTTGACCAACGTCAACTAGAACTCTTTCACTATTAATTTCAACAATTACACCATCAACCACAGAATTATTTTCCGCATTCTCAAAAGACTCATTAAGCATTTGCTCAAAATCAAAGTCTTCACCTAAATCAATATCTTCGATACCCATTTTATTCCTTCATATTTACCAGTTTTATTAAATAGAACGATTATACAAAAAAAAGGCTTAAAAAGAGTTAGTTTTGAGACTCTACTTTCTCTACAACTTGCTGAATAATCCAGTCAGGAGTCGATGCACCTGCTGTTATTCCACATAATTTTTTATTTAAAAACCATGAATTTTGTAGTTCTGTTTCATTTTCAATTAGGTAAGAATCAGCACAATTCTCTAAACAAATAGAGTGTAATTGTTTTGTATTTGATGAGTTTTTACCACCAATTACAATCATCACATCAACTTCTTTTGATAGATCTCTTGCGGCATCTTGGTTCTCAAAAGTTGCATCACAAATTGTATTAAATACTCTTACTTCTTTGTTTTTTAATATCAATGCATTTACAATTTCAAGATATTTTTCTTTCTTTTTTGTAGTTTGAGCGACTGTTGCAATTTTGTTATTTTTAAATACTAGATTTTCAATATCACTTGGTTCTAATATTATATGTACATCATTTTGATCTTCACCATAAGATTGTACACCTTTAACTTCAGGATGATCAGCATCACCAAAAATTAGGATTGAATATCCTTCTTTTGACATTTTTTTAACTATTTGCTGTGGTGTTGTTACAAAAGGGCATGTTGCATTTATTATTTTAGCTTTTTGCGCTCTTAGGTTTTTTAGGTCATCTTTTGGAATACCATGTGTTCTAATAATAACTGTATCATGATCTTTAACATCACTAAGATTTGTATATAAACCTACATTAAAATCATTTCTTAATCTATTTATTTCATCTTGATTATGAATTAATGGTCCCATTGTTGAAGAGTTTTTATAATCTTCTGCTATTTTTATAGCTCTTTTAACTCCAAAACAAAATCCATAATTAGATGCTAATTTTACTTTCATACGATTTACCTTTATTTAAATAAAGAGTCCAATATCTCTTTAAAATTAGGAAATGAAGTTTCAATACATTGAATATCTTCTATATCCATATCACAATTTAATCCAGCTATTGCAAAACTCATTGCAATTCTATGATCTCCATGTGAGTTAATTGTAGCTTTATTTAATAAGCCACCCGTTATTTCATATCCGTCTTCAAATTCTGTGTATTCTACGCCGCAAAGTTTTAAGTTATTTACTACGCTTGAGATTCTATCTGATTCTTTTACTCTTAACTCTTTTGCATTTGAAACTTTTGATTTTCCGTTTGCTAAACTCATTGCTATTGATAATGCTGGTAACTCATCAATTAGCCAAGAGATATTTTCACTAACAACTACACCATTTAGTTCATTGTTTATTACTTCAATATCACCAATTGGTTCATAAACATTTTGTTTTTCTATAAAGTTAACAATTACACCCATTTTTTTAAGAACTTGATATGCTTCAATTCTTGTTGGATTTAATGTAACATTTTTTATTAAAACCCTAGCTTTTGGAGTAATAGCAGCTGCAAGTGCAAAGAAAAATGCAGAAGAAGGATCAGTTGGAACTGTTATATTTAAAGGTTTTAAATGACCTGTTAATGGATGAATATTTATAAACCCATCACTATCATTTTCAAGTTTAGCTCCCATACCTTTTAACATTCTCTCTGTATGATCTCTTGTTAATTCATTTTCTTTATATTTTGATACTCCATTAGCTCTTAAAGCAGCTAGAATCATTGCTGATTTTACTTGTGCAGAATCAACAGGAGAGTGATAAGTAAAAGGTTGAAGCTCTTTTACTCCTCTTATAAATAAAGGAGCTTTATTTCCATGTTCTCTTCCATCTATAAGTGCACCAATACTTCTTAAAGGATCAGCAACTCTTTTCATAGGTCTATTTCTTAGGTATTTGTCCCCTGTAAGTGTAAAGGCACCATCAACACTTGCTAATAATCCACAAAATAGTCTCATAGCAGTTCCAGAATTTCCACAATCAAGAACATCTGAAGGTTCAGTTAATGTATCTGTTGGAGTTATTTCAACACTGCTTCCATCTCTTTTAATAATTGCACCTAATTGTTCAACTATACTAAGTGTATTTAAAGTATCTTCAGCTGTTAAATAGTTTTTAATATATGAAGTTTCATTAGAAAAAAGTGAAAACATAGCACATCTATGGGATATTGATTTATCACTTGCTATTGAGTCTATTTCTATATCAAATGCTTTTGTTAATTTTTTTATAGCAAACTTTTCCACTTTTTTCCTTTAGATTATTGTCTTAGACCAATAGATAATTTTTCGTTTAATACATTTAGAATTGAAGTCATTGTACTAGTTATATCTTCATCTTCCATTGTTTTCTCATCATTTTGTAAAACAAATCTAATTGTTAAACTTTCACTGTCACCTAATTTCTCATCATTATAAATATCAATTAAATTAAATTGTTTAATATTTGTATTATTTAAAGAATTAATTGCTTTTTTAATTTCTTTGTATTCCATAGATTTTGGAGTAATAATAGTTAAATCTTTTTTTGATGACTGAAATTTTGAATATGCATTTGTTTTTATTATATCATTAGAAATTGCTTCAAAATCAACTTGAGCAATAAATGTATCATTTAAATCAAAATCAGTACAAACACTTGGATGTAACTTGCAAATATAACCAACTACCTTTCCATCAATAATTATATTTGCATTTTGAAATGGATGAATAAATGAGTTATCTATTTGAGTCATTGCTTCTAAATCAAATTTACCAATTGTATTTAATATTTTTTTAGAAAAAGCAAAGAAATCAATATTTTTAGGTTTACCAGCATTTGATACATCTTCAGATTCTGCATTTCCTGTTTGAATAAATGATATTTTTTTACTCTCATTTCTATTTTCATCAAAAATAGTTCCAATTTCAAAAAATGCTGTTGATCTAGCTCCAACTTTGAAATTATTTGCACAAGCTTCTACTAAATTCAAAAGCATAGTAGTTCTATATGTATTTAACTCTTTTACAATTGGATTAATAAGTTCTAAGTCATCTTTAACAGTTTTAAATCCATATTTTTGTAGATTTTCTTTTGATGAAAATACGTAAGTTAAAGTTTCATAAAAACCATTTTCAATTGCTTTGAATCTTAATTTATTTTTTTTGATCAAGTCATTTGATGTTTTATTTACTCTATTAACTTCGTCAATTTGTAAAGGTTTTGAAATGATATTATCTATTCCAATTATTCTTACAATTTCTTCAGTTATATCAGCAACGTTTTTAATATCGTGTCTATAGTATGGAATTTTTATTACTAATACATTATCCAGTGTATCTTTAACTTCAAATCCTAAAGATGTAAGTATTTTTTCAATATCAATTTTTGGAATTTCTTGTCCAATTATTGCATTGATTTTTCTTACACTAACATCTAAAGTTAATTTTTCACTATCTTCTATAAATGATTCATTACCTCTATAAATTGAAGCTCCATATTTTGAAACTAAATTAGAAAAATAATTTGCTCCAAATTCAATATCTGGTTCACTACCTCTTGAAGCTTTATAATAAACTTCTCCTGTTTTTATTTTTGTTTCAAAAACTTTTTTTGATATATATTCAGGATTAATATAAGAAGCTTCAAGAATAAAATTTGTATCATCTGGATTAATGTCTTTATGCTCAACACAGATTTTACTTAATTGTTCAATTCCATAAACATTATCAAAACCTTGCTCATCTTTTTTGATTTTTAAAATACTTAAATTATTTCCTTGAATTGTTTTCTCTTTTGAATAAGCATTTAAAATTACACCAATTGCATGAGTAGCATATGTTAGAACATTTTTTACATCATTCCCTTCTTGGTATTTACCTAATATTGAAGTTCTTAATTTATGTAAAACAGGAAATTTAAAATTTGCAAAATTTACAGCTTTAAATAATAAAGAAGATTTGATATTGCTATCGCATTCAACTTCTAAAACTTGACCAATTCCCAAATCATTATGTTTTAATTGTTTTTCACATTCAATTAATGGAATATTATAATATGCACTTAATTCTCTTGCAATTCCGTAAATACTTAGACAATCACCTCTATTTGCAGTTAATTCAACTTCGATTATTTCATCATTTAATTTTGAATATTCTTTTAATTCTTTACCAAGTATTAATTTACCAATTGAATCATCAAGTTCTAAAATTCCATCATTTAGTTTTGCAAGTCCAAGTTCTGTTGATGAACAAATCATACCATTTGATTCAACACCTCTTAATTTTGCAGCTTTAATTATAAAATCATTTCCTAAATCACAACCAACAACAGCAACAGGAACAAGTTGACCTGCATCTACATTCTTTGCACCACAAACTATTTGAACAGTACTCTCTCCAATATCTACTTGACAAATATTTAATTTATCGGCATCTGGATGTTTAACTTTTTCTAAAACTTTTCCAACAACAACTTTAGGTGCAATTGACAATTTTTCAACGCTATCAACTTCAAGCCCTATTGAGTTTAATGTTTTACAAATCTCATCTGTTGAAATTTTTGAAATATCAATAAATTCTTCTAACCAAGTTCTAGTAATTATCATTTGAATTGTCCTAATAGTCTTGTATCACTTTCAAATAGTGATCTTAAATCTCCAATATTATGAATAAGCATAGCAAATCTTTCAACACCTAATCCAAAAGCATATCCTGATTTGTTTTCATAACCAACCGCTTTAAATACATTCTCATCAACAATACCACAACCTAAAACTTCAAGCCATCCTGTTTGTGAACAAACTCTACATCCATCACCTTTACAGAATACGCAAGAAATATCAACTTCAGCTGAAGGTTCAGTGAATGGGAAAAATGAAGGTCTGAATCTTACTTCAACATCACCAAACATATGTTGTAAAAACTCAACTAATACGTGTTTTAAATTAGCAAATGAAACTTTGTCTGCTTCATCAACAACAAGTGCTTCAATTTGGTGAAACATAGGAGTATGAGTAATATCAAAATCTCTTCTAAAAACAGTTCCTGGAGCTATCATTCTAATAGGTGTATTTTGAGTTAACATCGTTCTAATTTGAACAGGAGAGGTATGAGTTCTCAATAAGGTATAGTCTTTGTTGTAAAAAGTATCTTGCATATCACGAGCAGGGTGATATTTAGGAAGATTTAGTGCTTCAAAATTATGAAAATCATCTTCAACTAATGGACCTTCTTCAACTGCAAAATTAAGATTTTGAAAATATCTAATAATTCTATCCATTGTTTCAACTACAGGATGTGTAGCTCCACAAGACATTTCATTGTTAAATCTAGTTACATCAATTTTTTCAGCTTCTAATTTTTTATTTAAAGCCTCTTTTTCTAAAATCTCTTTTTTTGCTTCAATTGCATCTGTGATTATAGTTTTTTGTGTATTTAGATTTTCAGCAAATGCTTTTTTCTCTTCATTTGGAACACTTTTCATTTTTGCAAATTCTAAAGTTAAAACACCTTTTTTACCTAAAGTATCAATTCTTAAGTTTTCTAACTCTTCAAGTGATGCTGCATTGGTTATTTTTTCAATCCACTGTGTCACTTTTTTCTCCCTAAATTTTTCTATAATTAATTTTAATAGATTATTTTTATTGTGTATTTTTGGGATTATACTTAAAGATTTATTAGAGTTTGGTTATAATATTTTACTATTTAATTTCAAGGAAAAATAATGTGTATATTCTGTAAAATTGTAAAAGGTGAGATTCCAAATCAAACTATTTTAGAAGATGAAAACTTTTTAGCTTTTAATGATATTAATCCAACAAGAAAAATCCATGTTTTAATTATTCCAAAAGAGCATTATGATTCATTTGATGTGATGCCACCAAAAGTAATGGCTTCAATGACTGAGTTTATTCAAAAAGTTGCATCAAAATTAGATGTAAGACAAAGTGGCTATAGATTAATTACAAATATTGGAGATGATGGGGGACAAGAAGTACATCATTTACATTTTCATTTGATTGGTGGAGAACCAGTTGGAAGATTAGTTAGATAAGAAGAAGTTTCTACTTCTTTCTTACTAATTAAAAATAGTAGAACTTATTTTTCTAGAAAAGAACCTAAATTCATAATTTTCTCATATTTTTTTTCATATCTTTGAGCAGGAGTTAATTTTTTTAATTCATCTAAAGATGTTAAAAAATAATCTTTTAATGCTTTAATTGCTTCATCTTTTTTTCTATGAGCACCAATTAATGGTTCATTTATAACATCATCAATTAGTTTCAATTCTTTTAAGTTTTCAGCAGTAATTTTTAGTGCATTAGCTGCTGTTTCAACTTTTGTTGGATCATTCCATAAAATAGCACTACAACCTTCAGGTGAAATAACAGCATAAACAGAGTATCTCATCATCGCTAATTTATCTGCAACTGAAATAGCCAAAGCTCCACCTGAACCACCTTCTCCAATAACAATAGAAACAGTAGGAGTTGTTAGGTCTGCAAATTCATATAAATTTCTTGCAATTGCTTCAGATTGATTTCTTTCTTCAGCTCCAATTCCTGGATATGCACCTGGAGTGTCAACTAACATTAGGATTGGAATTTGAAATTTATCTGCCATTTTTGCAGCTCTTAAAGCTTTTCTATATCCTTCTGGACTTGGCATTCCAAAATTTCTATAAAGTTTGTCTTTTGTTCCTCTACCTTTTTGCTCTCCAATTACTAATACTTTTTGAGTACCAATAAATCCTAAATAGCATACTATTGCGTGATCATCAACATAGTGTCTATCACCATGAATTTCATATGCATTTGTAAGTAGACCATTTATATAATCTAATGCGTATGGTCTATCTGGGTGTCTAGCTAACTGAAGTTTTTGATAATCACTTAAATTTTTAAAAGTTTTTTCAACTTCTTTCTCAAGTTTTTTTTCTAAAATTTCAACAGCGTGTTCATCTGCTTTAGTTTTAGCAATTATAATATCATCTTCAATTTTTTTGATTTTATCTTCGAATTCTAAGTAAGCTGCCAATGTATTTCCCTTTTAAAAAAAAAGAGCTAATAATATATTAGCTCTTTTATCTTAGGTTTATTTTTTAATTATTTTGTATATTTTCTGAATATTACAGAACCGTTAGTTCCACCAAAACCAAAATTATTACTCATAACAGTAGTTAATTCAGCTTTTCTTGCGACATTTGCAACATAGTCTAAATCACATTCTGGATCTTGATTTTCAATATTTATTGTTGGAGGAATAATTCCTTCATTTAAAGCTTTAATAGTAAAGATTGCTTCAATTGCACCTGCTGCACCTAAACAATGTCCAATTTGACCTTTTGTAGAAGATACTAATGGAACATCTTTACCTTCAAATAGTGCTTTAATAGCTTTTGTTTCATTTTTATCACCAACTGGAGTTGAAGTTCCATGGGCATTGATATAATCAATCTTAGGATATTCACCAGTGATGTTTTTTGCCATTTCAAATGCTGCTTCCATAGCTCTTAATGGACCATCCATAACAGGAGCTGTAATATGATTTGCATCACCTGATTCACCAAATCCAATAATTTCAGCATAAATGTTAGCTCCACGTGCTAGTGCTAATTCTAAGTCTTCAACAACAAGCGCTCCTGCCCCTTCTCCCATAACAAATCCATCTCTATCAATGTCAAATGGTCTTGATGATTTTTTAGGATCATCATTTCTTGTAGATAATGCCTTCATCGCTGCAAATCCTGCAACTCCTGCACCACAAATTGCTGATTCTGCACCAACAACTAAAATCCTATCTGCTCCACCAATCATAATAGTTTTTACAGCATCATTCAATGCATGAGTAGACGCAGCACAAGCAGTTACGTGAGCTAAAGAAGGTCCTCTTAAATTATGTTCAATAGAAATAAATCCACTTAACATATTTGCTAAAGATGAAGGAATAAAGAAAGGAGAAACTTTTCTTGATCCTTTTGTTTCACAAACAACAGAATTTCTTTCAATAGTTGATAAACCACCAATTCCTGAACCTGAAATAATTCCAAATCTATCAGCAATTGATCCATCAACTTTTTTATTATCAGCAGTTACATAACCTGAATCTATCATAGCTTCATGCGCTGCTTTAATACCTAACTGAATAAATCTATCAGCTTTTTTTACTTCTTTTTTATCCATAACTGTCGTAGGATCAAAATCTTTTACTTCTCCAGCAATTTTTACAGAAAAATCACTTGCATCAAATAGTGTTATAGTATCAATACCACAAACACCATTTACAACAGCTTCAAAAGAATCTTTTACGTTATGTCCTGTAGAATTAATAGTACCAATACCCGTTACAACAACTCTTCTCATTAAATATGCTCCATGTTTTTATTATTTGAATTATTCAATTTTTGTATAAAAAAACTCAATAGTTGAAATTAATAAATAGAAGAAATTACTCTTCTATTTAATTTTATAAATTACGCGTTATTTTCAATATAGTTAATAGCGTCTGCAACTGTTAAGATTTTTTCTGCATCTTCATCAGGGATTTCGATATCAAATTTTTCTTCTAAAGCCATAACTAATTCAACTACGTCTAAAGAGTCTGCACCTAAATCTTCAATGAATTTTGAATCTTCTTTTACTTCTGCTGGATCGCAATCTAATTGCTCTATAACTACTTCTTTTACATCATCTAATAATGCCATATTTATTTCCTTTTATAAAATTATTCTTGTATTATAACAAAAAAGTTTTTAAAAACTCTTTTAAATTTAATTTTTTAATTCCAATTAAGAAATTAAACGTACAGTCCACCATTAACTTTTAATATTTCACCTGTAATATATGATGAGTGATCACTTAATAAAAAGGCTACTGCATCGGCTATTTCTGAAGGATTTCCGAATCTTGAAAGAGGAATATTTTTTTCATATTCAGCTTTTACTTCAGCTTTTAATTCATGTGTCATATCTGTTTGAATGAATCCAGGAGTTACAGCGTTATATCTAATTCCTCTTGAAGCTGCTTCTTTTGCGAATGATTTTGTCATTGCATTTAATCCACCTTTAGAAGCTGAATAGTTAGTTTGACCTGCATTTCCCATTTCTCCAACAATTGAAGAAATATTTACAACAGCACCAAATCTTTTTTTACTCATTACTTTTAACGCTTCTTTACAACCAATAAATCCTGATGTTAAGTTTGCACTAATAACATCGTTAAAATCGGCTACACTCATTCTTAAAGCTAATTTATCTTTTGTAATTCCAGCATTATTAACTAAATAAGCTAATTCACCATCTGCGTCTACAATTGTTTTAATTGCAGCAGCAAACTCTTCTTCATTTGTAACATCAGCTTTAATAATTGCAGCTTTTCCACCAGCTGTTTCGATTTCTTCTTTGATTTTCTCAGCAGCTTCAGCGCCACTTCTATAATTTATCCAAACTTTTAATCCAAATCCTGCAAGAGTCTTTGCAATTTCTGCTCCAATACCTCTACTTGCACCTGTAACTAATACATTAGAACCTGTAAATTTCATTTTTATCCTTTTAATTGTACATTAATTGTTTATTATATCAACACTTTAATAAAAATTATCAATATTCTTAAACGCCTCTTTTATTATCCCAAACTCTTATATGTAATCTATCGCAATATTTAAAACCATTTTCAATTGACATATTTATTACATCTTCACAATTTTTGTTTATTTGTTCAGCTGTATCACCAAGTGGCATAAGATAAACATCGCATTTTGGAATTAATGAAAGTATCTCATTTATTTCTTTTTTTGCATCATTTAAAAAGTCTTTTCCAATTACAAATTTTAAGTAAGACTCTTTTGTATTATTTAAAATTGTATTTAGTGTGTTTATATTAATTCTTTTTTTTATGGGTTCAAGAGAATTACTTAATTTTACACTCATAGAAAATAGAAGTTCTTTTTGATACTCTTTGTCTATATTCAGATTTAATGAAGCATTTGTTTCAATAGTAACCTTATGCCCAGCATTTATATAATGCTCTAATAATTTTTGAAACTCTTCTTTATTCCAATATAATAATGGTTCACCACCTGTAATTACAATATCAATTTTATAGTTATATGGATATATAGAAATTAACTTATCAACTTCATTTACTATTTCTTCATAAGATTTGTATTTAGTCCATGTATCTTTGAATTCAGTATCAACAGCATAATATGTATCACAAGCACATTTTTTTACACCACTTGGAGTTTCATATTCTACTGCGAAACCTTCACACTTAAAATTACATTTTCCAAATCTTATAAATACAGATGGAGATCCAACTAATTTTCCTTCACCTTGAATAGTTGGACCAAATATTTCATTTATTTCAAGCATAAAAAGTACTTTTACTTTTTGGTGTTTCTAAAAATTCTACATGTGAAACTTTTATACCTAATTTATCCATTTTCTTTTGAACAATTTTTAAAAACCAAGCTGAAAGATTTTCACTTGTAGGAACGAAATCTACTATTATATATCCTTCATATAATTCTTTTATATGAATTTCTTCATTAGAAAATTTTGTTAAATTAACTAATGAATATCCTTCTTCAAATTTAATCAATTCATTTTTATCTATATGAGGAAGTAAGGTTGAAAATAAAGGATCATTTATATCTAAAATAAATTTATGATCTAAAACATCATCAATAAATTGTTTAAACCAATTTAGATGTTTAAAATCTGTTACCATTCCATCTTTTAGTTCACTAGCTTCTAAATAAACTAAAATTTTTCCTTGATGTCCATGTAAATGTCTACATTTTAAACATCCATCTAGAGAAAATTCTGTATTTAATGTTTGTGACCATACTCTGTGTCCATAACAAAAGTCAAACTCTTTTGAAATCTTCCAATACATTTATAAAGCCTTATATTTAATTGGGTCAATTTGATTTGCTAATTTAAATCCATTTAGTCTTAATCTGCATGAATCACAAATTCCACAAGCTTCATCTTCTTCTTTATAACATGACCATGTATGCTCAAGTGGGACATTAAGTTTCATAGCTTCTTGAACAATTTGTGCTTTTGATAAATGAACTAAAGGTGTTAATATATCAATATGAGTATCTTTCTTAGTTCCTTGATTAATAGCTTTTTTCATATCAGCTATAAACTCATCTGTACAATCTGGATATCCTGAACTATCTTCTTGAACAACTCCTATATACATAGCAGTTGCTCCTTCTTTCTCAGCAATTGCTGCTGTGATTGAAAGAAAAATACCATTTCTAAATGGTACATAAGTTATTGGAACTCCTGCTTCAACTCCACCTGTTGGAACATCTATTGTTTTATCAGTTAATGCACTAGCACCAATTTGTGTAAAAAATGGAATATCAATTTCATATTTTTCTAAAATTTCCAAATCATCACAAATATCTCTAAATGCTTTTAATTCTCTATCTTGTGTTCTTTGTCCATAGTTAAAATGAACTGCAATGATTTCATAACCATCGTTTTTTGCTATGTATGAAGCTAAAGTAGAGTCCATTCCTCCACTTAAAATACATATTGCTTTTCTAGTAGATTTGCTACTCATGTGTATAAAAGTCCTTTTCTTTTGTGCTTAAAAATTTCCAATTTATTGGTAAAATTTTTACTAATCTTTCTTTTTCTATTCTTTCTACTTCATCATCTAAAATAATCATTGAATTACATAAAGATAAAACTGATACCATTCCTGGCGATCTATTTGGTGAAATACTAAAATATTCTCCATCAAACATTCCAGGAATTACAGTAACTCTTCCTTTTTTTGTTTTAAATGTTTGATCTATTTTTCCTAAAATATAGTTTTGATATATTTCATTTGAAGCAAGTAATTTTTGAATTATTAGTTTTCCAAATAATTCAAAAATCAAAGCTGAGGCTAGTGGATTTCCTGGTAAATTTAAAATATATGTATTTTTAATTTTTCCAAAAATTGTTGGTTTTCCTGGTTTTATTTGGATTCCATCAAATAGTATTTTAAAATCAAGTTCGTTAAATGCTTCTCTTGTAAAATCTGCATCTCCAACTGAAACGCCACCTGATGTAATTATCAAATCAGCATCTAAAGAGTTTTCAACTAATTCTTTAATAGCCTCAATTGAATCTTTTGCTTGACCTATAAATCTTACATCACAACCTAGTTCTTTTGCTCGCGCTATAAATGTTGGTGTATTTGAATTATAAATTTGATGATCTTCTATTTTTTCATAATGTAATTTTAATTCTTCTCCACTTGAAAATACAACAATTTTTGGTTTTTTAAATACTTTTATATGTGAAATACCTTGTGAACTTAGAAGTGTAATTTTAGAAAAATTTATCTCTTCACCTATATTTATTAAAATATCATCTTTTTTAATATCTTCGCCAATATATCTTATATGTTGAAATTCTTTAGCATTTTGTGTTATTTTTATTTTATTATCATTAAGTTCTTGTATATCTTCTATTGGAATAATTGCACTTGTATTTTCAGGAACTCTAGCTCCTGTCATTATTTTTATACAAGTGTTTTCCTCTAATATTTTTTTGTTATCATCCCCTGCAAAAATTGTATCGATAATTTTTAATTCATTATCTTTATTTCCATAGATTATTGCATAACCATCCATTGCTGAGTTATTGAATTTTGGTAAAAAACTATTTGCAATTACTTCTTGGGCACATATTCTTGTTAGTGCATTTTCTATCGGTATGATTTCGAAATTTGTATTAATATTTAGATTTGAAATTATATCTATAGCTTTTTGTACTGAAATAGCCATATTATTCCTTTTTTTAGTTAAAATAAAAACTTATGACAAGTTAGATATAATACCAAAATTTTTTAAAAGTGAGATAAACAAATATGGAACTAATGCAAAGTGCGGTGCAAACCCACGTTTATACAATATATTTTTTCTTAGCAATTATGTTATTTAATTTATATTCTGTTACAAGAGAGAGAAATTTTATTGTTTTAGCAAAAAGATTAAAATTTATGACACCTTTATACCATTTAACAAATGCTATAGTTATTTACACAGGAACAATAGTTGCTTTTTATGCGCAAACTTTTAGTTTTACAATTGCTTTAATGATTCCTGCATCAATTTTTTTATTGGTTATTGAAATAAAAAGATTTAAAAAGATGAGAGTTATTAAGCATGATCAACTTCAACTTCAAAATGATTTTTTTGCATATTCTAGAAAAATCTATACAATTGAGATATCTGTAATTATTGCTGTTTATATTATTTCTAAGGTATTTTAATGCAGTTTACTTATGATGAATTTTGTGGTGGTAACATTTTAGAAATAAAAGATGAAGTATATAATTACCTAATAAAAGCTAGACGACATAAAATTGATGATGAGATTTATTTTAGAAATTTAAAAGACAACAATATTTATTTATATAGACTAAATAATATTGATAAGAAAAAAGCTTTGCTTGATTTAATTTCAAGTGAAGAAAAAGTTGTTTTAAATCAAAAGAGTTTACATTTAGCTTGGTGTGTAGTTGATCCTAAAACCATTGAAAAATATATTACATCTCTAAATGAGATGGGAGTTGATAAAATCACTTTTATTTATAGTGATTATTCTCAAAAGAATTTTAAAGTAAATATTGAGAAATTAGAAAAAATTTTAATAAATTCTTCATGCCAGTGTGGAAGATCAAATATTATAAAACTAGATGTTTGTAAGAACATTGAAACATTTATAAAAGAAAATCCTGATACATATTTTTTAGACTTTTCAAATGTCTCTATAAATGAAAAATGTGATGAGATTAAAACTTTAGTTATTGGTTGTGAAGGTGGTTTCTCAGCTAAAGAAAGAGAAAAATTTAATAAAGAAAATATTGTTGGATTTAATTCTAGTTTGATTTTACGATCTGAAACTGCAATTATATCAGCTGGCTCAAAAATACTTCTATAATCTTTTCTACTATTTGTATTTGCATAAAAAAAGGATAGATTAAAAATCTACCCTTTTTCTACTAATTTTATTATAAAGAAATGTTCTTAGTGAACATCTCTCCATTTACTTGCTTTCCATAAGAATCCGAAGATTGCAAAGATTACCATATAAATTAAGAATTTAGGTCCTAACTCTTCTCTCTCTGCTTTTTTAGATTCACCAATTTCTTCTAAATAAGTAATAGCTTGAGCTTGAGATTCTTCATTTAATCCAACTCTAGGCATTGCTGTACCTTCAAGGTGTTTTTGAGGATTATTAATAAATGTTTCTAAATATTCATGTCCTCTTGATTTAATATATTGAGATAAATCTGGAGGTAATTTACCCATATAACCTTTGATATCATTAGGTGATGTAAATGCAGCCATTGAGCCACCTTTCATATCAGCATATTTAATACCATGACATCTTTGACAAGCATCAGCATATACTTCTTTGTTTGTCATTTCTTTTGGAGCAATAGATTTTAAATATGCAACCATATCTGCAATCTCTTGAGGTTGCATCCAGTTATATGAAGGCATTGGATGAACTTTTCCATCTACAAATTTATGAGCAACTTTAGATGCACTTGCTGGGTCTTTAATAAATGCAGCTAAATAAGTTGCATCATATAATTTACCAGCAGATCCTAAATCAGGAGGTGTAACACCATATGCAGCACCTGAACTAGCGTTATCCATAAGTTGTGGAAAACCTTTTGATTCGATTGAGTGACAAGCAGTACAGTTAGCTGTAACTAATACTTCACCATTTGTTGCATCACCTTGTAATGCAGTAACATCTTCAACATCTTTTTTAACATCTGCAAATGTGAAATCAGCAGCTTCAACTTGAGGATGCATTTGGTGATGAGCGTATGGCTCAACACCCCAGTAAGTAATTAGCGTTAAAGCTACTACTACTGCTAGTATTTTTAATTCTCTCATAGTGATCCCCTTTTCTTAGCGTCAATTTTAGTAACAATTGGTAATACAAGGAATAATAAGATAAATGCAAGTGCTGCAAAGAATCCAACCCATGCATTAGCTCCTGTTGGAGGTAATTTACCATAAACAGTTAATATAATTAAGTCTGCCATCAATATCCAGAACCAAATAAAGAATACTGGTCTTTTATGCGCAGGTAAAATTTTAGGATCTCTATCTAACCATGGTAATACTAAGAAGATACCATTTGCAAATGCAAATGCAATTAATCCGATATCAAATGCTTTAAATCCAGCAATATCAAAGAAGAAACCTCTTAATACTTCATATGACCATAAGAAATACCACTCAGGATAAATATGAGCAGGTGTAACCATACTATCAGCAGGATCGAAGTTAACTGGATCCATTGCAAAATTATAATGGAAGAATACTAAGTAGAAATAGAATATTAAGAAAACACCTAATACAGCTAAATCTTTAGAAATAAATACAGGCCAGAAAGGAATAACTTTTGACTCTTTTTTATTTCCAGCTAAATATTTTTCAGCTTCTTCATCAAAATCAAATTCTTCAGAAGTTTGATTATTAACGTGAGGAATTCTTAATGTATAGAAGTGAACACCTATAATACCCATGATTGTGATTGGTAATAAGAATACGTGTAACATAAAGAATCTAGTTAAAGTAGCATCAGCAACGTTAAAGTCACCTCTAATCCATACAACTAAAGCATCTCCAATAACAGGAACTCCACCAAATAAGTTAGTAATAACCATTGCAGCCCAGTAAGACATTTGTCCCCATGGTAACATATATCCAGAGAATCCAGCAGCTGAGAATGTCATAAATAATAACATACCTGAAATCCAAATCATTTCTCTTCCTTGTTTATAAGAACCATAGTAGATACCTGTAAACATGTGAATATAAATAATTAAGAATACAACAGAAGCTGCAACACCATGCATATGTCTAAATAACCAACCAAATGCAACTTCTTGCATAATTGTATAGTTAACTGAATCAAATGCTAAGTTAATATCTGGTTTGTAGTACATCATTAAGAAAATACCAGAAATTATTAAAATACCAAAAGTAGTAGCAAGTAATACACCCATTGCCCATAAGAAGTTAATATCTTTTGGAATCCAATATTCAGTCATCATTACTTTGTTGAAAGTAGTTAGATTTAATCTTTGGTCTAACCACTCACCAACAGAGTTAGCTTTTTCAAATTTTGCCATTCATTACTCCTTATGCCATCATCGCAGCAGCGATATCTTTGTATTCTGGACCTTCGTTTCCTAAAACGATTGTAGTTCCTTTTACTTCAAATGGAGGCAAGTCAAGTGGTCTTGGAGGTGGTCCAAATGTTTGTTTACCACTAGCATTGAACTCTCCACCATGACATGCACATTTCCACGTATCTTTTTTCCATGCAGGAATACATCCTAAGTGAGTACATAGACCAATAGCAACAGTAAATCTATCTTCACCGATTTTTAAATCTCTAGTTGAATTCTCCATTTCTGCAGTTTTTTTAAGTATAAAAATAGGTTTCCCTCTCCATACGAAAGTTTCTGGAGTTCCTGCTTTCACAGTACTTAAATCAATCTCAGTAAATCCACCAGCAAGAACGCTTGGAAGTGGATCCCAAGCTTGTTTCATACCAACAAGCGACGCAGCACCACCCACTGCAGCAACTGCAGCAAATGAATAACCAATAAAATCTCGTCTATTTGTTTCTTTAGACATATTTGGCTTCCTTTTTTTTAATTTTAGAATTTGGTAATTATAATACTAAAATACTTAAATTGTATTGACCTATGTCATAATTAGGATGTTTTTTGATTAATATGTGAGAATAAATGATACAGTTACTGCTCTATGGGTAGTTTAATTTGAACTAATAAAATTATTAGAGAATCTTATGATTCTCTAATAAATTTTACAATTTCAGCTTCGATATCTTTTTTATCAATAACTAAAGAGTGGTTGATTTTAGAATGAAATAAATCTTTTATACTTTGAGGTAAAGTTGCATCATATTTTGATGAAATTTCTTCTAAAGCTTCTTTATCAGAGTACTTTGTATCATTTTCATTAAGTGCATTTAATACTGTAGGTGAGAATTTTGTCCATTCAGCAGTTGAATAAATAACTGTCTTTAGATTTTTTTCTCTTAGTGTATTATACGCTTTTATACAAGTTGCAGTATGTGGGTCCATTAAGTAACCAATATCTAAAAATTCTTTGATTGTATTTGTTCCAAAAGTATCATCAGAATCAACTGCTGAAAAATATTTTTGAAGATTTTTTGTTTCGTTTTCACTCATTTGAAAAATATTATTTTTATTTAAGTCTTCCATTAACTCTTTTGTTCTTTGTGCTCCACAAAGAGAAAAAATAACTCTTTCAATGTTTGAAGATTTTAGAATATCCATTGCAGGGGACTTTGTAAGCTTTAATGCTTTATCTCTGATATCATAGATACCTGTATTTATCCATTGTGTTAAGATATTATTTTCATTTGATGCTACTAATAGTTTTTCTATTGGTACACCCATTTCTTGTGCGTAGAATCCACCCAAAACATTTCCAAAGTTACCACTTGGAACAACTAGATAGATTTTGTCACCATTTGCAATTTCATTTTCTTTTAAAAGTTGAATATATGACCAGAAGTGATAAATAATCTGAAATATAATTCTTCCAAAATTTACAGAATTTGCAGCACTTAATTTAATATTATCTTTTTTTAATTCATCTTTAAAAGTTTGAGAAGCTAATAGTTGTTTTAATGCATTTTGAGCATCATCAAAATTACCTTTTATTCCAAGTACTTTTAAGTTTTTACCATCTTCACAAACCATTTGAAGTCTTTGAACATCACTTGTTCCACCATCTGGATATAAGCAAGCCACTTGAATATTCTCTTTATTTTTAAAAGTATTAAGTGCTGCTGGTCCTGTATCCCCTGAAGTTGCAGCTAATATTAAATATTTTTCATTTCTAGCTTTTGCGATTGAAGAAAGAATCGAACCAAAAGGTTGTAATGCCATATCTTTAAAAGCACGTGTAGGACCATGATATTGCTCATGTACAAATAAATCTTTTTTAACTTTTATAACAGGACATGGATTTGCTGGATTATCAAAATTATCATATAAGGCTAATGCTTTATTGATTTCAGATTCATCAATATCTATTTCAAAAGCTTTTAAAATATCATAAGCTAGCTCTTTATATGAAGAGTTAACATGATTTTGTAAAAAATTCTCTTCAAGTTTTGGTAAATATGCAGGAACATATAATCCACCAAATGATGTACTTGGATTTAGAATAGCTTCACTAAATGGTACTTCAATTGGTTTAATACCATCATTTCCTCTTGTTTCTATAAAATTCATTTTATTTCCCTTTTTAGTCGTTTAATAATTTATCCATATCTATATCATTATTTGGATTGTCACGTCTTACGAATTGAGTTCCAATTCCATCACTTGTAAATAACTCAAGTAATATTGAGTGTTCAACACGTCCATCAATAATGTGTGCTTTATTAACACCATTATAAATTGCATCAATACATGAATCAACTTTTGGAATCATTCCACCTGCAATTGTTCCATCATTTTTATATGCTTCAACACTTTCTTTATCTAAAGAAGTAATAAGCTTTCCATTTTTGTCCAACACTCCAATAGTATCTGTTAAAAATAGAACTTTTTGAGCTCCAATGGCAGCTGCAATTTCACAAGCTGCTACATCTGCATTAATATTAAAACCTGGATGATTTGGTTCAGCACTATCAGCAATTGGTGCAATTACAGGAATAAATCCTTCTTTGATTAAGTTTTTTATCATTTCACCTTTTACTTTTGTGATTTCACCTGTGTATCCAAATCTTCCACCATCTTTAGGAATAGCATTTATAATAGCAGAGTCTTTTCCTGAAATACCAATAGCTTTTGCTCCATGATGATTTAATAAAGATGTAATATTTTTATTAATTTCACCACTTAATACCATTTCAACAACTCTCATACTTTCTTCACAAGTAACTCTGTGTCCATCTACAAAACTTGATGGAATTTCAAGTTTTGTTAGAAGTTCAGTGATTCTTGAACCACCACCATGAACAATTACAGGTTTAATTCCAAGAAGTGAAAGAAAAACGATATCTTGTGCAAATTTTTCTTTTAAATCAGGGCTTGTTTGAGCTGATCCTCCATATTTGATCACAATTATTTTTCCGAAAAACTTTTTAATATATGGAATTGCGTCAAGTAAGGTTTGAACTTTTTGATGTTTTGTTTGCATATAAACTATCCTAAGTGTTTTTTGAGTCATGATTATATCTAAAAGAATCTTATTAATTTAATAAAAAATAATTAATCTAAAGAAATATAGTAAGTTATAATTGTTACTTTAGTATCATTAGTTTATGAAAAAATACTTAGCCCTAAAAGCCAGTGCAGGAAGTGGAAAAACTTTTGCACTAACAGTTCGATACATATCTTTGTTGTTACTTGGTGCAAAACCAAATGAGATTTTAACTCTTACATTTACAAATAAAGCCGCAAATGAAATGAGTGAAAGAATCTATAAAACTCTTCTTACTTTAGGAGATGATGAAGCATATCTAAATGCAATAGTAGAACAATCAGGTTTATCAAAAAAAGAGATTCTTGGAAGAAAAGCATTTTTAGTAAAATCTTTTTCAAATGCAAGCTTATCTATTTTTACCATTGATAAATTTATAAATAAAATTCTTAGAGAGTTTTGTGGATATATTGGTGTTTCAGATGATTTTGAAATTAAAGAAGATGATATTGAAACTTTGAGTATGAAGTTTTTACAATCTTTGGATTCAAAACAATTTGAAGCATTAATTGATTTTTCCCATTATGAAAAAAAGAAGTTCAACTCTATCTTTGATTTATTTAAAAACCTACTTGAGAAAAATGAAACAATTGATATTTTAAATATAGATGCAAAATTAATTGATTTACAAAAAGATATGGTCTTACAAAATGCTTTTAAAATCAAAGAGGCTATTTTGAATTGTAGTGTTGCTAGTAATAGTGCAATAAAAGCAGTTGATTTTGAGAAGTTTGACGATTTATTTGGCCGAACATGGCTTGAAAAAGATAGTTTATCTGATTATTCATATTTTAAAAAATGTGCTAATGAAACAATAGAGTCTTATTTTTCTATTTTGAAAGAGCAAATTGCAATTTATTATAAATTAAGAGCTGGTTACAGTTTAAGTAAGTTATTTGAGCTATATTTGATGTTTAAAGATTTTAAATTCTCATTTAATAAAAATAAAAACTATTTAGAGTTTAATGATATTTCAAATTTAGTTTACGAATTATTATCAACAAAAATTGATAAAGAGTTTTTATATTTTAGATTAGATTCTCAATTTTCACATATTTTAATGGATGAGTTTCAAGATACTTCACTTTTACAATATAAGATTTTAGAGCCATTAATAAAAGAGATTCTTTCAGGTGATGAGACTAAATTTAAAACATTTTTTTATGTGGGTGATACAAAACAATCAATCTATAGATTTAGAGGTGGTAAAAGAGAACTTTTTGATTATGTTGCAAATACAAATAAACTTCTTGAAGTTGAAGTATTAAATACAAATTATCGTTCTTGTGAAAATATTATCTCTTATGTAAATTCACTTTTTCTAAAACTATCAAATTATGAATATTTTGAACAAGAATCAATAGCAAAAGATGGATATATAGAAGTAATAGAAGATAGTGCTTTTGATGAAGATGAGAAGTTTGTAAATGTGGCTTCTAAAATTGCAGCACTTTTGCAAGAGGGTGTAAATTCAAATGATATTGCAATATTAACCTATACTAATGCTGATGTTTTAAATTTATATTACTATTTAAAACAAAAATTTCCATCTTTGAAAATCACAACAGAGATGACATCAAAACTAATAAATCAACAAAATGTAAAAGCAATAATAAATGCTATTAAATATATCTATTTTAAAGAAGATATTTATAAAGAAAATTTAAATGCACTTATTGGAAAACCTATTTTAAATGAGTTGGATTTATTGTTTTCTTTAGAAGAAAAATCTATTCAAGAATTAATTCGTGAAATAGCAAGTAATCTAAAAATAATCGATGAAAATATAATTAAACTTATTGAGGTTAGTTCAGGTTTTAATAATATCGTTGATTTCGTTTATGAAATAGATAAATTAGATGCAAATATGGTAAATAGTGAATCTATTGGTCTTCAAATACTTACTATTTTTAAATCAAAGGGATTGGAGTTTAATACTGTAATTTTACTTGATAGAATAAAAAGAAAAAATGTAGATAAATCATCACTTTTATTTGAATATGATAGTGTAGAATTAAAAAATATTTTTTACAAAATTAAAGGTTATGAAAACTATAACAAAGATTATGAAAAAGCCCTAGCAAAAGAAAAAGCTCTAAGTATAGAAGATGAAATAAATATTTTATATGTGGCACTAACAAGGGCTAAAAATAATATGATTATATTTAAAAAAATCAAATCTTCGGTTTTTGATATTTTAAATATGAGCCCTTGTAAAATTGGAAATATAATACAAAGTATTAATATTTCAAAAAACTATGACAAGATTGAAAAGATTGTTTATACACCTTTAAATCTAGGAACACAAGATAAACAACTTGCAAATGAAAAAGAATTAGATGAAAATCATCTTCATGCTAAATATTTTGGAATCACTACTCACTATTGTTTAGAAATGATGGATGAGTTTACCATTGATTGTTTGGAATATACTTTAAAATTAGCAATTAGTAGATATTCAAATTATTTAAATGAAGTTGATTTTATTGATATTAAAAATAGAATTTCAATGTTGATTAAAAATAATGATTTTATTTCTATTATAAATGATTCAGAATTTATTACAGAACAATCTTTAATATATAAAGAAGAGATAAAGATTATTGATTTACTTTTATTTAAAAATGATACATATTATATTATAGATTATAAAACAACAAAAGATAGATTACCAGAGCATATAGCTCAAGTTTCTTTTTATAAAAAAGCTATAAAAGATATTTTTAGCACAAATGAAGTAAAAGCTTATTTAGTTTATTTACATTCAAATGAGAGTTTTATTCAAGAAATTTAAATAAAATATCGAATAGAAGCAAAAGCATATGCTTTTGTTTTTTCTATTTGTTTTATTTGCTCATCATTTATAATTCCACCAAGTGCAATAATATTAACATCTTTATATGTATCTATTGCTTCTTGTAATTTTAAAATTCCTTTTGGTTCACCTTTATTTGGTGTTTGAAATATGGGAGAAAATGTAAGGGTATCACACTTTAAGCTTTTTGCTTTTTCTATATCTTCAAAACTATGACATGAGATAATTACATTTAGGTTTAAATCTTTTGCAATTTTGATTTTATCAAATTGTGTTGAGTTTAAATGAACACCTGTAGCTTTTAATTTAGAAGCTAGTTTATAATCTGTATTTAATAAAATTTCTTTTATAGTAAATTCTTTACAAGTCATTATAAATATCTTTGCTAAGTCTTCATAATTATCAGATGTTTTATCTCTAAAACATGCTATATCTACTTTTTTATTTTCTAAAATATTTCTTAGATTCTTTTCAAACAATCCTATGTCATTTGTATAATATTTGGGATCAGTGATTAAATAGTGTTTTAATTTGTAATTCATGTGATTTCATTTTCCTATGTAATAGACAATAAAAAAGGGAAATAAGTAAAACTTATTTCCCTTTTTATTTTTGTAAGAATTCTTTAGAGTTCTTAGTGCTCTTCGTGTTCCATCATAACCGATCCAGCGATATAAACATAAGTTAATATACTGAAAATAAACGCTTGTAAGAAACCAAACGCAGTTAATAAGAAAAATCCAGGAAGAGGTAATAACCAAGGTACTAACATTAAAAGTACCATAAGGAACATATCATCCCCTCTAATTGAACCAAAAAGTCTGAATGATAATGAAATAATTCTTGATATATGAGAAATTATTTCAATTGGGAACATTAAAGGAGCAAGAATTGGCATTGGTCCCATAAAGTGTTTGAAATAGTTTACAAAACCATTTTTTTGAATACCAACATAATTATAATAAACAAATACAATTAATGCTAATGATAAAGTAAAGTTGATATTACTAGTTGGAGCTTCAAAACCAGGAATAACCCCAATCATATTACTAACAAAAATAACTATAGCTAATGACGCGATTAACGGCATATAAACTCTAGCATTTTTTTCACCCATTGTATCAGCACCCATTGTAATGATACCGCCAACAAATGTTTCCATTACATTTTGAGCCCCAGTTGGAACTAATTGTAATTTTCTAGTTGCTGCTCTTGCTATTAAGAAAATAATTCCAATAACTAAAACATAGTGTGATAGGATTATCCACTCTTGTCCGTGACCACCGATAGTTCCTAAGAATGTAAACAGTCTTCCTTCCATTTTCTTCCTTTATTTTTGTTTCTACATACTAAATTATTCATGCATTATAATATTTGTTTTCTAAAAACTTTCTAAAGATAATAAATTAACTTAGATTTGTTTGAATCTATATCCACTTTGTTTCAAATTTTCTCTTATTAGTTTTTGGTGTTCTTCACCTTTTGTTTCAAGGGCTATTGTAACGTGAGCTTCACCAAACTCCAGCTTTACAGAGTTTCTGTCATAATCTATTTGTACTATGTTTGTTGAACATTGGGTAAATACATCAGTTAAATGCATCAATGCACCTGGTTTATCCATAAGTGTTACGATTAGATTCATTTTTCTAAAAGATTTTACTAAACCTTTATCAATAATTAATGATAACATTGTAACGTCAATATTCCCACCACTTACAATTGCACAAACTTTTTCATTTTCAATTTCAACTTTTTTATGCATAATGGCAGCAGTTGCAACTGCACCTGCACCTTCAACTACAAGTTTGTGTTTTTCTAGTAAAAATAAAATTGCATTTGCAGTTTCATTATCTGTTACTTCAACTATTTGATCAACATATTCTAAAATAATATCAAGAAGTTTAGGAGTTACATCACGAACAGCAATTCCATCTGCTATTGTTTTAACTGATGCTGAATCAATTGGCATTCTAGCTTCAAAAGAGTCTTTCATTCCTCTTGCACCACTTGCTACAACTCCAGTAATTTTAATATTTGGATTAATAGCTTTTGCTGCAATGGCAATTCCTGAGATTAATCCACCTCCACCAATTGGAACAATAATATGTTCTATATCTTCAATTTTTTCTAAAATTTCTAAGGCAATTGTTCCTTGCCCTGCAATTACAGCATCATCAGCAAAAGGATGAATAAACTCTTTATCATTATCAAGTGCAGATTTTGTAGCTGTTGCATAGGCTTCATCAAAATTTTCTCCAACTAAAACAACATTTGCTCCATATGATTTAACACCACTCACTTTTGTTAGAGGTGTTGCTTCTGGCATAAAAATAGTTGCTTCACATCCAAAATGTTGTGCAGCATATGCTAAACCTTGTGCATGATTTCCAGCACTTGCAGCTACTACACCATTTTTTCTTCTTTTGTCATCCATCATTGCTAATTTATTAAAAGCACCTCTGATTTTAAAACTTCCTGTTAATTGTAAGTTATCCTCTTTTAAATATATTTCAGAATTTAAATCTTTACTTAAAATAGGGGCTTTTACTAAAGGAGTATTTAGTACAGTTCCTGCTAATCTTTTTTTTGCTTCTTTTATATCGTTTAATGTAATCATCTTATCTTTTCTTATTTTTGTTTTTTGAATCTTATCTAAAATATGTTTTATCGTAATTAAATACTAATAAAATACTTATAAAAAACTATTTTTATACTAGAGCAATATGCTCTAGTGTTTTTCTGCTTTTTTTATAATATTTACAGCTTCAACCATATTTATTAAACTTTGTTTTACTTCTGGCCATTTTCTAGTTTTTAATCCACAATCTGGATTTATCCATAATTGCTCTTTTGGTAAAACTTCCAATAATGCTTTTATTTGATTTACCATTTCTTCTACGCTTGGGATTCTTGGACTATGAATATCATAAATTCCAGGACCAACTTCTTGTTTATATGCAACTTCTTTAAAAATTCTAAGAAGTCTATTTCCACTTCGTGCTGTTTCTATTGAGATAACATCAGCATCCATTTCTTCAATTGTTTTAATAATGTCATTAAACTCACTATAACACATATGTGTATGAATTTGTGTATCAATTGCTGCTAAACTAACACTTAATTTGAAATTATCTACTGCCCATCTTTCATACTCTTTAATATTTTCAATTCTTAATGGATATCCTTCTTTAAATGCTGCTTCATCAACTTGAATCATTTTAATTCCGTGCTTTTGTAAATCATCAACTTCTTTTGCAATTGCAAGTGCTATTTGCTTTGCTACTTCACTTCTTTTTATATCATCTCTTACAAATGACCAGTTTAAAATAGTAATAGGTCCTGTCAACATCCCTTTTACAACTTTTGATGTTTTACCTTGTGCATATTTTATCCAATCAACTGTCATAGGATTTGCTCTATTTATATCTCCATATATTAAAGGTGGTTTTACACATCTACTTCCATATGATTGAACCCAAGCATTTTGTGTAAAGGCAAATCCATCTAACATTTCACCAAAATATTCAACCATGTCATTTCTCTCAGGTTCACCATGAACTAATACATCAAGTCCTATTTCTTCTTGAAATAAAATACAATCATCTATATAATTTTTTATTTCTTTTTCATATTCCTCTTTTGAGATACTATTTTCCTTAAATTTTTTTCTATTTTCTCTAATCTCAGGTGTTTGAGGAAATGATCCAATTGTTGTAGTTGTTAAATAATCATAGTTAAAAAACTCTCTTTGAATTTTAATTCTATCGTTAAACTTATCTGCCCTTTCAAAAAGTTTCAGATTTTTTATTTCATTTTGAATTTCTAAATTATGGATTTTAGAAGATGTCTTTCTTTGAATATTATCCTCTAAATTTCTTTTAATAATTGAAATTTCATCTAAATTTAATTGGATATCAAAGAAATCTTTACTTACAAGTGAAAGTTCATTTAATTTTTCACAAGCAAAAGCTAACCAAGATTTTATTTCTTTACTCAAGTGATCTTCATATTTTAAAGAAAAAGGTACATGTAAAAGAGAACAAGTTGTAGAGATAATTAATTTATCTTTATTTATATGTTTTGATATTTTTTCAAGCAAATCTATTTTCTTTTTAAAGTCACTTTTCCAAATATTTCTACCATCAATTACACCTGCAATTAAAGTTTTATTTGAGTTTTTTATAAAATCTAATGACTCAATATTTTTTTCACCATAAATAAAATCCAATGCTAAAGCCCAAATTGGAGTATTTACTAATATTTTACTAGCTTCATTTGAATGCTCAAAATAAGATGCAACAACTATTTTAATATTTGTTACTGCATTTGAAAGTTCATCATATACAGGTTTAATTAATGATAATATTTTATTACTCCACCGATAAACTAAACTAATTATATGCTAAATTTAGCTATAATTTGAAATGGAAAAAATAAATAAATTAGAAAAAAATGATGCTAGAAAAGTAGATTCAAATACATTACAGTATCTCAGAGATAGAGCAATTAAATTAAGGGATAGTGGTATAAGTAATCTTGAAACAGCTGCAATATTAGGTTTGTCAAAAATTACAACATCAAGATGGTATAGCAAATATAAAAAAGATGGTCAAAAAGCACTTAAAGTTCAAAAAACTGGTCGTCCTAAAAAGTCTGGTAAGAGACTTAGCGATGAACAAGAGGAAAAAATCATCCGAATGCTTATAGATACAACCCCAGAACAATTAAAGTTTAAGTTTGCTTTGTGGACAAGAGAAGCTGTAAAACAGTTAATTCTAAGAGTAGTAGATATTGATATGCCAATATCAACAGTTGGAGATTATCTTGCAAAATGGCAATTTACTTCGAAAAAACCAATAAAAAGAGCTTATGAAAGAAAAGATAGTGCAACTAAAGCTTGGTTGGAAGAAACATATCCAAAAATCAAAAAAGAAGCAAAAATAAATAATGCTGATATTTGGTGGGCTGATGAGACTGCTTGTGTATCAATGCCATCAAATTTAAAAGGATATGCTCCAATAGGAAGTAAAATAAAACCTATTCTTACTCATACAGCTAAAAAGTTTAAAGTGAATATGATATCAGCCATTACAAATACAGGTAAATCAATGTTTGCATTGTATGATGATTCAATAGCTACAGATAATTTTATAGATTTTTTAGAAAAAGTAATAAAATCAAATGATAAAAAAGTATTTATGATAGTAGATAACCTAAGAGTACATCATGCTAAATTAGTAAAAGCTTGGGAAGAAAAGCATAAAGATAAAATCAAACTCTTTTATCTTCCACCATACTCCCCAGAATTTAATCCTGATGAATATTTGAATCAAGATTATAAGAGTAATGTACATAAAAATGGTCTGCCAAAAAATCAAAAAGAACTAAAAGAAAACACACAAAATTATATGGAGAATTTACAAAAAAATCCACAAAAAATAGCTAACTTTTTTCAACATCAAAGTGTGAAATATGCTAGCTAATGAAATTAGCTCTGTTTATTGGGGGAGTAATAGTGTCAATATCTCTTACAAATAATGGTTCATCAAATTGAACAATTATTTCATCATCAAATTTTGATATTTCTTCTAATAACTCTTTATAAACTTTTACTACATTATTAATATGAAAAAAAACATCACTATTATCTATACTTTTTGAAAGACCTAAATATGTAATTGGTCCAAGTAAATTTATTTTTGTTTTTATTCCAAGCTCTTTTGCTTCCTCATATTCTTCAATAATTTTTTTGCTATTGAGTTTAAATGTAGTTTCTTTTGAAATTTCAGGAACTATATAATGATAATTTGTATTAAACCACTTAGTCATTTCCATTGCAACACAAGTGTCATTCCCTCTTGCCATTGCAAAATATAATTCTTCATCTTTTAAATGTTCAAATCTTTTTGGAATTGCTCCTAAAAGAATTGTTGTATCAAGTACATTATCATAAAGTGAAAAATCATTCGATGAAATAAAACTTATATTTGATTGTTTTTGGTAATTCCAATGTCTTCTTTTTAATTGACGTGCAACATATTTAACTTCATTAAAATCACTTTGTTTCGACCAGTATTTTTCTAGAACTTTTTTAAGCTCTCTTTTTTCTCCAATTCTTGGAAATCCTATCACATAACTTTTTTGCATAATTAATCCTTATTAATGCTTTCTGTATTAGAGGAAGCAGAATATATTTTCAACTTTTTAAAAGTAGAAAAAACTAAAAGACTTTAAAATAAAGCCTTGAATTTACGATTTTGACTTTTGAAAGTAAGATTAATTAAATAAAGGAGGATGAACACCTGTTCTTCTAAAAGCGAAGAAGGTATCATAATAAGGACATCTAGGTATAAATTTAAATAGAGTTATTGCTAATGCAGTTTTTCTTCTAAATACACAGTCACAATGACAAGGTTTAGTTCTTTGAATAAGATAAGATATTAAATTTTCTTGTAAAATAGGGACAGATTCATCTTCTTCGTTTTCATCTTTTGAAGAAATTGATAATTTTTTATTTAAATGATTTTTATATGATGTAATTACACTATGTAATTTTGGAGCAACAGAATGTGCTTGTATTGCTGATAATGTGAAATATTTTTTTCCAAAACCCTTAAGTAATTTCAAATAAAACCTTTTTTATAAATAAGTTCGAAGTGTAAATGATTAATGCTTAATTGTAAATAAAAATAAATATGGTATGATTCCAAGAAAAAAGGAGAGCATACTTTATTATATAAGGTATGTGAATTTTAGTTTGAAATTTACTTTTGTAACACTTTTCCCAAATTTGATTGAGCCATATTTTCATGACTCTATATTAAAAAGAGCAATTGAATCAAATTTTATATCTTATGAGTTTTATAATCCAAGGGATTTTACAACTAACAAACATAAAAAAGTTGATGACCAAATGGTAGGTGGAGGAGCAGGAATGCTTCTTTCTTGTCAGCCATTATTTGATTGTTTAGATGAAATAAAGAGTAAAAACAAAGATGCGTATATTGTTTTTCCATTAGCTGCTGCTAAACCATTTAGACAAAATGATGCAAAGCGATTAGCTAAGAAAGAAAACATAGTTTTTGTTAGTGGAAGATATGAAGGAATTGACGAAAGAGTTATAGAAAAATATGCAAATGAAGTATTTTCTATAGGAGAATTTATTTTAACAGGGGGTGAATTACCCTCTCTTGTGATGGCAGATGCTATTTCAAGAAATGTTGAAAAAGTTCTAGGAAATGCCGATTCTTTGGATGTTGAAAGCTATGAAAACAACCTTTTAGAAGCACCATCTTTTACAAAACCTGAGATTTTCCAAAAATTAAGTGTTGTTAAAGAATTCTTAAAGGGAAATCATAGTAAAATTTCCGACTTAAAATTCCAGATGTCCAATTGTAAGACAAAATATTATAGACCGAATAAGGAAAAACGATGAAAAATAGATATATAGCTAGTTTTGAAGCAGCTCAAATAGAGTCAAAAGAGATCCCTCAATTTAGAGCAGGAGATACTGTAAGACTTGGTGTAGAGATTAAAGAAGGTGAGAAAAAAAGAGTTCAAACTTTCGAAGGTATTGTTATTGGTAGAAGTGGAAACGGTGTAGATTCAACTTTTACAGTTAGAAAAATTGGTGCAAATTCAATCGGTGTAGAAAGAATTTTCCCATTATATTCTGAGTCTTTAAAATCTTTTGAAGTAATCAGAAAAGGTAGAGTAAGAAGAGCTAAATTAAACTTCTTAAGAGGATTAAAAGGTAAAGCTGCAAGAATTAAAGAACTAAAAAGAAAGTAAAACTTGGGCTTAGGCCTTAGTTTTGATTTAATGTCAAAGATCTTAATTCACACAACTTCAATAATCGAAGCAAATCCGATTATTAAATTTTTTAATTTGAAAGAATTAGAAAACTCTTGCGAAAACAAAATATATTCCAATGATGATATCTTACTTATAATATCTGGAGTAAGTAAAGATTTAATAGTTAAGTCTTTGGATTATATTTTTAAAAACTATTCAATTTCAAAAGCATTTGATTTAAGTATTGCATCGTGTAGTGATGGTTCAATTGCTCTTGGGACACTTTTTTGTACCAATAGATTTATTGGTGGATTAAATTTTGCTAATATTACTACTATTGAAAAACCACTTGAAACAGATGAAAACTTAGAAACCTTACTTGTTGATAAACAAGCACAATTCTTCTCACAAATTTGTAAAGAAAATATTAAAGACTTTTATGTTTTAAAAATAGTTTCTGATTATTTTGATGAAGTTGAACCAACAAATGATATAATATTTGAACTTATTAATAATTCAATATCAAAATGGAAAAAATTAATCTAAAGGATCCCCTTGCTTACTAGTATTGTTAATTTTATAGTTGAAACTGTAGGTAGTTTAGGCTATTTAGGTATTTTTCTTATGATGTTTTTGGAAAGTTCATTTTTCCCATTTCCCTCTGAAGTTGTTATGATTCCTGCAGGTTATTTAGCCTATAAAGGTGAAATGAATATGTTTATAGCAATTGCTGTAGGTATTCTTGGTTCTTTAGCAGGTGCATTATTTAACTACTATCTTGCAGTTAAATTTGGTAGAAAGTTTTTAATTAAATATGGAAAATATTTCTTTATAAAAGAACCAACTATTGTAAAAATGGAAGAGTTCTTTAAATCGCATGGCCATATTTCAACATTCTCAGGAAGATTAATTCCTGCTGTTAGACAATATATTTCTTTTCCTGCCGGTCTTGCTAGAATGAATCTATTTGTATTTTGTATATATACAAGTCTAGGTGCTGGAATCTGGGTTATTATTCTTACTTTATTAGGATATTTCTTAGGTGGAAATGAGGCTTTAATTAAAGAGTATTTACATACTATCATTATTGTTATCTTAGTATTATTGGCTATTTTAGGAATTTGGTACTATAGAAAAACAAAAAAAGCAAAGGTTTTATAAACCATGTATAAAAAAATACTAAATATATTTTTAATTGTTTTAGTATTTATTTATATAATATTTGAAGAATTAGTTTGGGAAAAACTTGCCAAACCCATATTAAGCTTTATTACAAATCTATCTTTATTTAAAGATTTTATTCCTAAAATCTTATCTTTAAACTCATATTTTATTTTAATATTTTTTCTTAGTATATTTATTGTTGTAGAACTAATTGGTGTTTATGCAGGAGTTTTATTTGTTTCTGGACATGTTATTAGTGCAGTTTTTATTTATATACTAAAAATTCCACTTGCTGCTTTTATTTTCTGGTTTTTTAATATAACAAAACCTAAATTATTAGAATTTAAGTGGTTTACTTATGTTTATAATAAATTAATTTTAATGATTGAAAAGATTAAAAATTCAGAAACATATATTATGATAAAAGAAAAAGCATCAAATTTAAAAAACTCTATAAAAGAAAAAATTTTTTCAACAAGAAGTAAATTTAAGAAAAAAACTGCTCATATATATAAACTATTAAAACAAAAGATTAAATTTTAATTAAACTTTATTTACTACAATTAGATAAATTTTTTAAGGCTTAATTATCGAAAATCAAAAACAAGCATATAAATATGCATTAATTGCAATATTTTTTTGGTCTACAGTTGCCACTGCATTTAAGATTTCATTACAATATTTAACACCATCTGAATTAGTATTATATGCTTCAATTTTTTCTACCATAGTTTTATATATAGTAATTTCTTATCAAAAAAAATTTAATCAAGTAAAAATTCATATAATAAATAACTATAAATTAGTTTTTACCTTAGGTTTAATAAATCCATTTTTATACTATTTAGTTTTGTTTAAAGCTTATGATTTACTTCCTGCTCAAGAAGCGCAAGCTATAAATTATACATGGGCTTTGATGTTGGCTTTTTTATCTGTCATATTTTTAAAACAAAAATTAACTGTTAAAGATATTTTTGCAGGTATCATTTGCTACTTTGGTGTTTTAATTATTTCCACAAAAGGTGAGCCTTTTTCTTTAAACTTTTCTAATATTGATGGAGTTTTATTAGCTTTGTTATCAACGGTTTTATGGTCTATGTATTGGATTATAAACACAAAACAAAAAGCTGATCCAATAGTTGGATTATTTTCAAGTTTTCTAATTTCGCTTCCTATTATTATAATTTATTTTCTTCTAACTCAACCTTTAGTTATGCCTGATATAAAAGGAATACTAGCAGCTTCATATGTTGGTTTTTTTGAAATGGGTATTACTTTTCTTTTTTGGTTAAAAGCAATGCAAAGTGCTAGTTCAACTGCAAAGATTGCAAATCTAATTTTTATATCACCTTTTCTTTCTTTAATCTTTATATACTTCATTGTTGGTGAACAAATTTTTATCTCTACCCTAATTGGCTTAACAGTTATAATTTTAGGATTAATTTTACAGCAATCTAAAAGCTCAAAATAAAATTTTTAAAATTATATGAAAATCGTAAAAAACTGAGATAAATAGCATTAGAATAGCATTTTGATACTATTTATCAAAAAACACTAAAATTGTCTATTTTATAGACATATATTATGAAAAACATAAGACTAGATTAAGTTTCAGTATGCAAAAATGACTTAAGAAAAAAAGGTAGTACTTTTTGTACTACCTTTAAATCTTTACTAATTTGGATTAATATGGCAAAGTTAAAAAATAAAAGAACAATAATAAAAAAAGTTATAAACAAACATATCAATGGTAGTAAAAAAGAGATTTCTCAACTTACTATTAAAATAGATAGTAGGTTGGATAACGCCTTAGCAATATTAAGTCAAAGTTTAAATATTTCAAAAAATAAACTTATTGAAGATATTTTATTTGAAAGTGGAATTTTACAAGAAGTTGATGAAAATTATATGGAGCAAGAGTAATGAGTGTTTTTCCTATAAAAAATGATGTTATAAATGCAGTTATTGCAGGTATTGAAAATGCCAAAAGAAATTATACTTTTTGGACTTCAGACGAGTTATATTTATCATATGCTCCACCAAAGTTTTTAACTATTCATGTTGCACAAGAAATTGGTAAATTAGCCAATGCACCTGAAATCTTTATAGATGCAACAATCTCTGATATTTTAAGATGTTCATTGCCAAATAGGACTGACTTTAGAGATTTTATGAAAAAAAACTACATAATGGATAGATTATTATGTTTAACATTGGATGAAAGATTTACACATAAAAGTGATAATGATTCTGTTTCAAGAGTAATTATGTCTTTAAAAAATGGTGTAAGAAATGTACAAGAAGAGTATAAAAATGATGTTGAGCTTATGTGCAAAATGTTACAAAGAGATAAAAAAGAAGATTCAACATTAGATTATGGAATTTTTGCATTTTATTTAGATATTTCATCAAGTGCTAGAAAAAATGCTCAAGAAAGATTAGACAATATTATTGAATCATTTGATTCAATAGTAGCTTCACATAAAAATTTAAAATCAAGTTTCAAAGGGGGAAGTATTAAAAAGATAGAAAAAGTTGGTGAGTGGTGTATAGGTTGTTATGTTATAGAGCATACTTTATAGAAATTTAATAAATTTAAGGAGAGATAAATGATTTTAAAAAATATTACAAAAACAATAGCAGTAAGTGCTATTTTAGCTAGTTCGTTAATGGCAGCTGATGTTGTGAAAATAGGTGTTCAAGCACCAATTACAGGTGAATATGCAAATGAAGGTCAAAGTATTGAAAACTTTGTAAAACTGATTGTAGAAGAAAAAAATGCAGCTGGTGGACTTTTAGGTAAACAAATTGAAGTTGTAACTTGTGATGATGAAGGTAAAGCTCAAAAAGCAGCTATTTGTGCTAAAAAATTAGTAAATGAAGGTGTTTTTGCAGTTATTGGTTCATATACTTCAGGTGCAACTGAAGCTGCTCAAACTACATACTTTAGAAGTAAAGTTTTACAAACATCAGATGGAACAAGTGATTCTTTAATTTCAAACAAATATTGGACTTTCTTTAGAAATTCATTCCCTAATTCATCACAAAGTGATTTTACAGCTGAATATATGGTTAATTCTAAAAAATACAAAAACATAGTAGTTTTATCTGATTACTCTTCTTACTCAGAAGGTTTAGGAGATGCAACAGCTGCATCTATTAAAGCTCTAGGTGGAAATGTAATTTATAGAGGTAAAATTAAATCTGGAACACAAAACTTTACAGCAATGCTTACAAAAGTTAAATCAATGAATCCAGATGTGATTTATTATTCAGGTTATTATACTGATGGTGGATTATTAAGAGCTCAACAAGCACAATTACAAATTGATGCAGATTTTGTTGGTGGTGATTCAAATGACAATCCAGATTTCTACAAATTAGCAGGTGCATCAGCTGAAGGTAGTGTTTTAATAAACTTCCCAACACCTGAGATTTTACCATATCCAGAAGCTAAAAAATATCTTGCTGCTTATAAAACTAAATTCCAAATGGATCCCCCATCAATTTGGTCAGTTACAAATGCAGATGGTTTAAGAGCAGTTATTGAAGGTGTTGAAAAAACAAACTCTTTTGATACTAAAAAAATCTCTGATTACATCAGAACTATGAAAGATTTCCCAGGAATTACAGGACCATTTAATATTAGAGAAGATGGTGAAAGAGTTGGTGCTAAATTTGTTGTTTATAAAATGAAAAATGATGGTACTAAAGACGTAGTTAGCGAATAAAAGGCAAATAAAATGGATATCTTTTTTCAACAGTTAATAAATGGATTAACTATAGGAAGTTTATATGCATTAGTAGCCTTAGGTTATACGATGGTTTACGGTGTGATGAAGTTAATTAACTTCGCACACGGTGACCTTGTTGCCTTTTCTGCTTATGTGGGCTTGACTATTTTTACTCAGTTTTATGGTTCAAATGCATTATCTTTAGTAAATATTGTAATTGTATTTTGTTTAACAGCTATAGTTGTGGCTTTTGTGGGTGTTCTTCTTGAGCGTCTTGCATACAGACCTTTAAGAACGGCACCAAGATTAAGTGCTGTTGTTTCAGCCCTTGGAGCTTCACTTGTAATTCAAAATGGAATTATGTTAATTTGGGGACCAAATATGGAAATTTTTCCATCAGATGTATTTCCAAGTACATCATGGGATTTTGGTGGAGTGATTATTTCATTTACACAAATTATAATTTTGGCTCTATCAGCTGTTGTAATGGTTTCACTATATATTTTTATTAATAAAACAAAAATGGGTACAGCAATACGAGCAACTGCTATTGATCAAGATGCTGCAAAATTAATGGGAATTAATGTTAATAGAATTATTATGACTATTTTTATAATCGGTTCTATGCTTGGAGCTATTGGTGGATTGTTTATTGGAATTTACTATAGAGGTTTAACTTTTGATATGGGTTGGCTTTATGGATTAAATGCATTTATTGCAGCTATTATTGGTGGAATTGGTTCAATTCCAGGAGCTATGTTAGGTGGACTTTTACTTGGATTATTTAATGCAATGATTTCAGGTTATATATCTACAACTTGGGCTGAAACATTTACATTTATTCTTTTGATTGTTATTCTAATTGTAAAACCAACTGGAATTCTTGGTGAAAAAACGGCGGAGAAAGTATAATGAATAAAACTACAATTATTGCCATAATATTTTTATTAACAATGGCGGTTTTCCCATTTTTAGTTGACTCTGCATGGTTGGGTATTGGAATTACTTTTTTAGTATTTGCAGTTGTAGCTTTTTCTCAAGATATTATTCTTGGACGAGCTGGAATTTTCAATATGGGACATGCAATATTTTTTGGAATAGGAGCATATACAACTGCTATTTTAAATGTTCACTTTGGATTTGAAATAATTGCTACTGTACCTTTTGCAATTATTCTTCCTATAATTATTTCTATTTTATTAGCAGGTCCAATTATTCACCTTCGTGGGGATTATTTATTAGTTGCTACTATTGGATTTAATATTATTTTTGAACAAGTATTAAAAAATAATGTATTTGATGTTACAGGTGGTCCAAGTGGAATATTTGGAATTGATGTTGTTAGAATTTTTGGATATGAGTTATATTCTGATACTGCCATTTATTATATTGCATTTGGATTATTACTTATTACTTTATTTATAATTAGAAATCTAGATAATTCAAAATATGGAAGAGCATTATATTATATAAATAAAAATGAAATAGCAGCTAAATCTATGGGAATTAATATCTCATATTATAAACTATTTGCATTTGCTTTAGGTGCTGCAATCGCTGGAGCTGCTGGAAGTGTATTTGCTATTCAGTATTCAGCTGTAAGTCCTGAGTCATTTAACTTTATGCAATCTGTTATGTTCTTTGCAATTGTTTTAGTTGGTGGATCTGCTTCACTTCCAGGAATTATTATAGGAACATTTGTAATGTTTGTATTACCTGAGTTATTTACAGAGTTTAAAGAATCAAGATATTTAATCTTTGGTGCAGCAATGGTATTAACTATGATTTTACGACCAAATGGTGTATGGCCAGCGACTTTTGGAAATATCCCAAAATTCTTAAAAAAGAAAGTAGCTAAAACGGAGGAATCAAAATAATGAAATATGTATTAGAAATAGAAAATGTTTCAAAATTCTTCCATGGTTTAGTTGCTATTGATGATTTAACAATCAAAGTAAAACCAGGTCAGATATATGGAATTATAGGTCCAAATGGTGCTGGGAAAACTACACTTTTTAACTGTGTAACAGGTATTTATACTCCTGAAAAGGGAACTATAAAATACAAAGGTGAAAACATCACAGGAATGGAACCTCATAAAATTGCCCAAAGGGGAGTTTTAAGAACATTTCAAAATATTAGATTATTTAAAGAGATGAGTGTTGCTGAAAATATAATTGCAGGAACTCATACAAAATCAAAACAAAAATGGTACCACTCGATTATTCATACACCTTTTTATAAAAAAGATGAATTAAAACAGTGGAAAAAAGTTGAAGAATTAATGGAGTTTTTTGGTTTAAGTAAATATGCAGATACTCCAGCTGGTGATTTATCTTATGGAAATCAAAGAAAAATCGAAATGGCAAGAGCCTTAGCAGCTGAGCCTGAACTTTTAATTTTAGATGAACCAGCTGCAGGACTTAATGAAAATGAAACAATAGAACTTACAAATATCATCTTAAAAATCAAAGAGATGGGACTTGGAATTATGATGATTGAACATGATATGGAAATGGTTATGAAATTAACTGATTATATTACGGTAATCAACTTTGGAAAAGAGATTTCTCAAGGTGAGCCTGATTTTGTTCAAAATGACCCAAGAGTAATTGAAGCTTATATTGGAACTGATGATGAGGAGGATGAAGAAAATGGTAAATAATGAAATATTATTAGATATACGTGATCTTCATGTATCTTATGGCGCAGTAACAGCAATTAAAGGAATTTCACTTCATGTTAAAAAAGGTGAAGTAGTTACTATTTTAGGTGCTAATGGAGCTGGTAAAACTACAACTTTACAAACTATATCTGGACTTTTAAAAGCAAAATCAGGAAATATTATTTTTGATAAAAATGATATTACTAAATGTGAAGCACACGATATTGTAAGTTTAGGGATGTCTCATTCACCTGAGGGAAGAAGAGTTTTTGGAACTTTAAGCGTTGAAGAAAATCTTATGATGGGAGCTTATACTCTAAAAAACCATGATAAAGAAACACTAGCTTGGATATATGATATTTTACCAAGATTAAAAGAAAGACGTAAACAGCTTTCAGGAACTTTAAGTGGTGGTGAGCAACAAATGCTTGCAATTGGAAGAGCTATTATGTCTAAACCAAAATTATTGATTTTGGATGAACCATCTTTAGGTTTAGCACCAATTTTAATTAAAGCAATTTTTAAAGCAGTAAAAGAGATAGCTCAAAGTGGGGTTACTGTTTTATTAGTAGAACAAAATGCAAAAGCAGCTTTAAAATTGGCTGATCGTGCTTATGTATTAGAAGTTGGAAAAATCACACATGAAGGAACAGCGGAAGAATTATTAAACTCAAAAACTATTCAAGAAGCATATTTAGGTAAAAAACATTAGTAGGTAAAAAGAAAAAAGCGTAAAGTAGCAAGAGGGGCATAACTTGGCGGTTTCCCCTCTATTGACACATTTAAAGCGTGCGTCTTAAGCTACTTAAAATTTGATTAAGATTCAATTAATTTTAAGGATTGTAAATGAAAAATGAAAAAGAAATTATAGATTCAGCAATAAGTTTAGCTGAAAAATGGCAAAACAGAGCTACACAGCTTGTTAGTAAATGGGACAAAGAATTTTATGTAAAAATGAATAAAATGCTTGAACATCCAAAAGATAAAGCACTATTAATTGAGTTAATGGACCAAGCATTTAGATGTGATTCAAATGCTAGAATAGCTGACCAAATATGTTTTTTATTAGAAAAACATGGAATGGCACATTTCTTTACAACTAAAGATAAAACACTTTTATGGTTATTTCAAAACTTTGGAAAATTTCTTCCTAATTTAGCAGTTCCAATGTTTGTAAATCAAATAAGAGAAGATACAAAAACAGTAGTTATTAAAGGAGAAGAAGAGCCTTTTAATAAACACTTAAAAATGAGGAAAGAAGAAGGAACTAGAGTAAATATTAATTTAATTGGTGAAGTTGTTTTGGGTGAAGTTGAAGCAGCAGAGCGAATGGAAAAGTATTTAAAAGCTTTAGCTAATCCAAATATTGATTATATTTCAATCAAAATTTCTACTATTTTTTCTCAAATTATTGCTTTAGATTTTGAACATACAGTTGAAGTATTAGTAGAAAAATTAAGTGAAATTTACGCTCAAGCAAAAAAACATCCATATATTTCACCAAATGGAACAAAATCAAATAAATTTATAAATCTTGATATGGAAGAATATAGAGATTTAGCAATTACTGTTGAGGTATTTAAAAGAACGCTAGAAAAACCAGAATTCAAAGATTTCTACGCAGGAATTGTTTTACAAGCTTATTTACCAGATTCATTTAACTGGCAAAAAGATTTATGTGACTGGGCAAGAAATAGAGTTAAAAATGGTGGCTCACCTATTAAGTTCAGACTTGTAAAAGGTGCTAACATGGAAATGGAAGAAACGGAAGCTAGTCAAAAACATTGGGAAATGGTAACTTATACTGAAAAAAGTGATACTGACTCAAACTATAAAAGAATGGCTAGGTATGCACTTGAAGCAGACAATGCTCCATATATGCATATAGGAACAGCTTCTCATAATTTATTTGAACTAGCATATGCTACAACTTTAGCACAAGCTAATGGAACAAGTGATTACCATACTTTAGAGATGCTAGAGGGTATGAGTGAAGCAGCACGTTTAGCTATTAGAGAAATTTCAAAATCAGTAATTTTATATGCGCCAACAGCTTCAAAAGAGCAGTTTACAAATGCTATTGCATATTTAGTTAGAAGACTTGATGAAAATACAGGTCCAAATAACTTTATTAGATATTCATTTGGATTAACTGTTGGCTCAAGTGATTGGAAAATGCAAAAAGAGTTATTTATTAAATCTTTTGAAAATGAAAAAACATCATTTGTAGGTGCAAAACGAACTCAAAATAGATTAGAAGAATCTTATGAAAGTAGTGGTGCTTTTTCTCATAGTGAATATCATGCAGAAGCTGATACAGATTTTGTATTACCAAAAAATCAAGAATGGGCTAGAAATATTGTAAAAAAATGGAAATTTACAAAAGATACTGTTCATGCAATCACTCCAATAGTAATTGGTGGAATGGATATCAATGAAGAAAGAATGGTTGTAGATGCTATTGATAAATCTCAATTAAAAGATGGTGTTTTAGCTGGAAGATTTGCAAATGCAAGTGCTGAAGACTTAAAAAAAGCAGTTGAAGTTGCACGTGCTGATGTTGATGGTTGGAGATCATTATCTCACGCTCAAAGACATGATGCTTTAAAAAAAGTTGCTATAAAAGTGCGAGAGAGAAGAGATGATTTAATTGGAGTTGCTGCTGCTGAAGTTGGTAAAGTATTTACTGAAACTGACGTTGAAGTTTCTGAAGCTGTAGATTTCTTAGAATTCTATCCATATAGTGCAGATTATTTTGCTAAGTATGAAAACTTAGAATTTACAGGTAAGGGTGTTGGAGTTGTAATTCCACCTTGGAATTTCCCTGTTGCTATTCCTTTAGGAGGAATTGCAGCTACTTTAGCTGCGGGAAATACAGTTATTATTAAACCAGCTTCGGTTGCTGCATTAACTGCTTATGAAATGTGCAAATGTTTTTGGGATGCTGGTATTTCAAAAAATGTATTACAATTTGCACCTTGTCCTGGGGCACTTGCAGGTGAACATTTAATTGCAAATAAAGATGTAGATTTTGTAATTTTAACAGGAGGAGAAGATACAGCTGCTTCTATGTTAAAAACAAGACCAGATTTATTTTTAACTGCTGAAACAGGTGGAAAAGATGCAACAATTGTAACTAATATGGCAGATAGAGAACAAGCTGTTAAAAATGTTTGTAATAGTGCATTTGGAAATTCAGGTCAAAAATGTTCTGCAACTTCATTATTAGTTTTAGAAGAAGAAGTTTATAATGATGAAAATTTCAAAAAAGCTCTAATTGATACAGCATCTTCTATGAGTGTTGGATCTATTTGGGATTTCAAAAATAGAATTGGAACTTTAGCAAATAAAGTTTCTGGAAATCTAAAAAAAGCTCTTGAATCATTGGAAAAAAATGAATCATGGTTATTAGAGCCTTCATATGTAGATGGTAATGAATATATGCTAAAACCATCAATTAAATGGGGAGTTAGTGAAGGTAACTTTATTCATATGAATGAGTTGTTTGGACCAGTTTTAGCAGTTATTAAAGCAAATGATTTAGCTCATGCTGTAAAAATTGTAAATGATACAGGATATGGATTAACTTCAGGAATTGAATCACTTGATGAAAGAGAAGTAAATTACTGGAAAGAAAACCTAAAAGCTGGAAATCTATATATCAATAGAGGAACAACGGGAGCAATTGTACTTAGACAACCTTTTGGTGGTATGGGTAAATCTGCAATTGGTGCAGGAAGAAAAGTAGGTATTTTTAATTATATTACTCAGTTTGTTGATTTTACTGAAAAATCAGCTCCAAAAGTTGAAAAAAAATATAGTAATAGTTTAACAAACTTTATAACTAATTGTAAAACAACACATGCTAATAAAGAAGATTTTGAAAAACTTGAAATTGCACTTCAATCATATTTAGAAAATTATGAAAATGAATTTTCAAAAGCTAAAGATTATGCAAATGTAAGAGGTGAAGATAATCACTTTAGATATTTACCTTTAAAAAATGTTGTTATTAGAGTAACTTCAGGTGATACAATTTTTGAAGTTGTTTCAAGAATATTAGCAGCAAAAGTTTCAGGAGTACATTTTAAAGTATCACTTGATAATAATGCCTTACTAAAATCATTCCTAGAAGTATCAAAAGAGTTATTTTCAGCTAGAGATTCATTAGTAGAACAATCAGATGAAGAGTTTGTTAAATTTATTAAAAATTATGATAGAGTTATTTATTCTGATATCTCAAAAGTACCTGAACTTGTATTTGAAGAAGCTAGAAAATCTTTAACATTCATTATTAGAGCTAAACCTATGATGGAAGGAAGACTTGAACTTCTAAACTACTTCATTGAACAATCAATCTCTCACTCATTCCATAGATATGGAAATATTGGAGCAAGAGGTATAAAATAAGAAGACGGAAGTCTTCTTATTTCACCTTTTTAATAAATATTTATATATATTCTTAATTATGATATTTAATAATCACTAATTTAGACTACTTTTTACGCACTTTTTACTGATATGATTCAGTATCTAATAAAATAGGATTTCATATGGAAACATGGATTATAGTTTTAATAGCTATAGGTATATTAATATTTGCATGGTATGTTCATGACAAATATGTACAAAGGACACATCAAATCTTGGTTAATTACCCCATTATTGGAAGATTAAGATTTGTTTTTCAAGAATTTAGAGAACCCTTTGGACAATATTTTGGAGATGAAAAATTCTATGAATCAATGGATAAACTAGACTGGGTTTACAACGCTTCAAGGGACAAACCAAACTACTCTTCTTTTTCTCCTTCTCAACCCTTACCTAAACCAAAATTTATGCTAAGACACACAAATATCGTTTTAAATGATGATGAAGTTGAAAATGATTTTTCAGTAACTTTTGGAAAAAATCAGGAAAAACCCTTTATTACAAAATCAATATTAGGAAGAGGGCCTATGAGTGATGGTTCTATTTCTCCTGAAGGTACTAGAGCTTTTGTATATGGTGCTCAAATGGGAGGATTCCCTATAAATTCAGGTGAGGGAGGTTTAACTTCAAACTTTTTTGTAACACATAATGATTATGACACAAGTTATATGAAAGAAGTTAGTGGTAGTTCTTTTGAATATAAAATATTTAAATTAGCAAAAATATTTTTTAATGAACCTGTTGCTGTTGATTTATATAGAAAAATTGTATTTAGAAAAGATAATCAAGCTGATACTTATGTTTTTAATAAAAAGAAGGATTGTTTTTACAGATTAAATTGGGATGCTCCCCTTGAATCTTTCCCAAAAGAAGTTCCCTCTGATATGCCAGATGTAATTTTACAAATTAGTTCAGGACTATATGGAGTTAGAACAAAAAAAGGAAAATTTGATATAGAACGTTATAAAAAACAGATGAGCTTTTGTAAAATGACAGAAATAAAAATCGCTCAAGGTGCAAAACAAACAGGTGGAAAACTAATAGCTAAAAAAGTTACTCCTTCTATTGCCTATTATAGAAATATTGAAGCAAATAAAGATGCTTTCTCACCAAATAGATTTCCCTATGCAAATACAAATGAAGAGTTATTTGATTTCATAGGTGAACTTCAAAAAGCATCAGGAAAACCTGTTGGTATAAAAATTGTAATATCAGATCATAATAATATTGTTCCAATTGCCAAAGAGATTAAAAGAAGAGTTGAGTTAGGTTTACCATATCCTGATTATATCTCTATTGATGGTGGAAGTGGTGGAACGGGAACGGCACCATTGGAAATGATGGAACGAATTGGTATGGATATAAGAGATGCTTTATATTTAGTTGATAAGGTATTAAAAGACCATGGTGTAAGAGAATATGTAAAAATATCTGCAAGTGGAAAAATACTAACCCCTGATGATGTAATTATAATATTATGCTTGGGAGCTGATTTCGTGCAAATTGCACGTGGATTTATGATGAGTGCTGGATGTATTCGTGCTCGTTATTGTTCAGGTTCAGGGAAACATCAATGTCCTGTTGGATTAGCTACTCAAGATATTAAAAAAAGAAAACATTATTTTGTAAAAAAACACTCAGAGTTTGTAAAAAATTATCATAACAATATTATAAAAAGTATGAAGAGTTTATTAGCAGTTATGGGTTTAAAAAATGTAAAAGAGCTAAATATTGAGAAACTTATATTTTTAGATATTGATTCTATTATTCATGATGATATGCATGAATTATTTGAAAGAAGAATATTGAAAAAAAAGAAAAAGGATGAGCCAAATGCAAGCTAATGATTTAAAAGATTATTTAGGTTTTGCAGTTGCTGGCAACTTTGCAGGTCACTTAGGAGAAGCAGGAGAAGCGGATGAATTTTCAGTAATTAAAACTGAAGACAAAAATGCTCCAAAAGGTTTATTCCCTTTTTATTACTCCACCGATAAACTAAACTAATTATATGCTAAATTTAGCTATAATTTGAAATGGAAAAAGTAAATAAATTAGAAAAAAATGATGCGAGAAAAGTGGATTCAAATACATTACAGTATCTCAGAGATAGAGCAATCAAATTAAGAGAGAGTGGTATAAGTAATCTTGAAACAGCTGCAATATTAGGTTTGTCAAAAATCACAACATCAAGATGGTATAGCAAATATAAAAAAGATGGTCAAAAAGCACTTAAAGTTCAAAAAACTGGTCGTCCTAAAAAGTCTGGTAAGAGACTTAGCGATGAACAAGAGGAAAAAATCATCCGAATGCTTATAGATACAACCCCAGAACAATTAAAGTTTAAGTTTGCTTTGTGGACAAGAGAAGCTGTAAAACAGTTAATTCTAAGAGTAGTAGATATTGATATGCCAATATCAACAGTTGGAGATTATCTTGCAAAATGGCAATTTACTTCGAAAAAACCAATAAAAAGAGCTTATGAAAGAAAAGATAGTGCAACTAAAGCTTGGTTGGAAGAAACATATCCACAAATCAAAAAAGAAGCAAAAATAAATAATGCAGATATTTGGTGGGCCGATGAGACTGCTTGTGTATCAATGCCATCAAATTTAAAAGGATATGCTCCAATAGGAAGTAAAATAAAACCTATTCTTACCCATACAGCTAGAAAATTTAAAGTGAATATGATATCAGCCATTACTAATACAGGTAAATCAATGTTTGCATTGTATGATGATTCAATAGCTACAGATAATTTTATAGATTTTTTAGAAAAAGTAATAAAATCAAATGATAAAAAAGTATTTATGATAGTAGATAACCTAAGAGTACATCATGCTAAATTAGTAAAAGCTTGGGAAGAAAAGCATAAAGATAAAATCAAATTATTTTATCTTCCACCATATTCTCCAGAATTTAATCCTGATGAATATTTGAATCAAGATTATAAGAGTAATGTACATAAAAATGGATTGCCAAAAAATCAAAAAGAACTAAAAGAAAACACACAAAATTATATGGAGAGTTTACAAAAGAATCCACAAAAAATAGCTAACTTTTTTCAACATCAAAGTGTGAAATATGCTAGCTAATGAAATTAGCTCTGTTTATTGGGGGAGTAATATATAAAAGGTCATGATTCTTTTTTAGGAACATATCCAATTTCTTATGATGTGCTCTCTACACATAATAGAGAATCTGATAAATTACAAGCAGAACCAGAAGTTGCGTTGATTTGTGATTTTGTATATGAAAATGAAAAAGTAATAGATATTATTCCTAGATATTTTTCTGCTTTTAATGATTGCTCTCTTAGATTTCAAGATGGGAATAAATTAAGTACAAAGAAAAATTGGGGAATAAATACAAAAGGAATATCAACAGATTTTATAGAAATTGATAATTTTAGTGAAACTGGGATTTTAAGTAAATATCACCTTTCTTCTTTTATTAAAAGGGATGGTAAAATTCATAATTATGGAACAATCTCAGCTGTTAAGTCATATTCATATTTTTTTACTCAATTAAAAGATTGGATGATTAATAAGTTTAATACACAAGAAGATTGTGGACCTTTAGAAGAATTAGGTCAATTTATGAAAAATGCTAAAGATGCAAAAGGTATGCTAATAGCTGCAGGTGCGACAGCTTATAGTGAATTTGGAAAAAGAAACTTTTTAAAAAAAGGTGATGAGCTTTTTATTTATGTGTACAATGCACGGGTATATTCTCATCAAAATATCATTAATAATATAGATTCAAATACTAAACTACCTGAGTGCTCTAAGTTATATCAGCTTATTGTTTAATATAAAAAAGGTCAAATGCCTTTTTTATAAACAACTTTTGATTAATTGAATACCTTTTTCTATTTGCTCAAAAGTAGAGTGAGTGTAGTTAAATCTAATTTCTCCATTTGGAACTTTATCTATATAAAATTGATTTCCAGGAACATAAACAACTTTTTTCTCTATACATTTTTGAACTAATGCAAAAGAGTCTATTCCTTCAAAACTTCCATATAAAAACATTCCACCTTTTGGTTTTTCATATTTAAATTCAGGAAGATACTTATCTAATTGCTCACAAAAGAAGTTTGCTTTTTTCTCATAATCATCTCTAATATCTTGAAGATGTTTTTCATATTTTTCTTCATCTTTTAAATACTCATTTAAAATATATTGAGAAATTCCACATGAGTGTAAATCAATGCTTTCTTTTATAATCATTAAAGATTGAAGTAATTTCTCATCAGCTCTAATCCAACCAATTCTAAGACTTGGAACTAATGTTTTAGAAAAAGATCCTAAATGAAATGAATTTTTTGGAATTTTTACACTAATACTTGTATTTTTTTTATCAAAAAATAGCTCACTATATGGACTATCTTCTATTAAAATTCCATCTTCTTCACTAACAATTCTTGCTATTTGCTCTCTTTTTTCATCACTATAAGTTCTTGCAGATGGATTTTGAAAATCCGGAATTAAGTATGCTAATTTTGTCTCTTTAAAACTTTCATTAAATTTTTCAATATTAACACCATTATTCTCAAGTTCTACACCTTTCATATTCAGATGATTTAATCTAAAAATATTCATAGCTCCCAAATATGAAGGCTCTTCAATAGTAATATCTTTACTCTCAAAATACTTAGCAAGAATATACATACCCTGTTGGCTTCCTGTAGTAATTAGAATATTGTCTTTTCTTGTAGGAAAGCCTTCTTTTGTATATCTAGCAGCTATTTTTTCTCTTAACTCTGCTATTCCATTACTAACTCCATATTGAAATACTTTTGGATTATCAAATATCTTCATAGTTGCTGTTTTTATATCTTCTACAGGGAATAACTTTTCACTTGGCAGTCCACCTGCAAATGAGATTGTTGTCTCATCAATTGATTCAAGGATTTCTCTAATAAATGATCGTTTCATACATATCCTTTTTTTGTGATAGCATACATCAATTTTGTTTTTAACTCTTTACAAAAAATGCACACTTTATTATCTATTATTGCTAATTTTGTTTATTTTATTTGCTATAATTTACTTATGAAGAAAAATACCTATGAAAAAAGAACAAAAATTGCTAATGATGCTATGAATTATATTTATAAATATATAGATACTGATATTAACATTGATGATTTAAGTATTGAGTTGAATATTAGCAAGTTTCATTTGCATAGAATTTTTAAAGATGAGTTTGGGAAAAACATCTATGAAAGTATAAAATCAATTAGATTACAAAAAGCATCAAATTTATTGATTACAAATAAATACTCTACTATTACAGATATAGCAAATATGACAGGGTATAGTTCACAAACTTCTTTTCTACGGGCCTTTAAAGAAAGATTTATTATGACTCCTAAAATGTGGAAAAGTGGAGGTTACAAAGAGTATTCAAATAAAATAGTTGAAAAAATATTAAACCCAAATAATTTAATAGATAAAAATATAGATTTCTCAAAAATAGAACCAAGTATTGTAAAAATGCCTGAACTAAAAGCATATTATATTAGACACCAAGGTTATGATATAAGTATTAAAAAAACGTGGCAGAAACTTCAAACTTGGATTTATACAAATGATTTAAAAGATTATAAACAAATGGCATTACACCATGATAATCCAATTATCACTCCCCTTGAAGAGTGTCAGTATATTGCAATGATTGTTCTTGAAAATGAAAATGGATCTTTAGAAAATCTATCTTTGCCTACACTTAATATTCCTAAAGGTATTTATGCAAAGTTTTCTTTAAGAGGCAAATATGGAGATGTAATAAAGCTTATTCAATGGGTTTATCATACATGGTTGATAGAAAGTGGATATGAGACAACAACAAACCCTTCATACACTATTTATTACAAAAATCATTTTCTAAGTAGTGATGAAGAGTTTATCTTAGATTATTATTTACCTATAAAGTATGTTTGAGTTTTCTTTTAAATTTGACTTCAGCAATTATAGTTGCAAGAACAATTAATACAGCACCACTTAATTGAATAGAAGTTAATGTTTCAGAAATCATAAAGTATGCAAATATAGCTGCACTTACGGGTTCCATTGCAAAAATAATGGCTGTTTTACTAGCAGTTGTGAATTGTTGCATATATGTTTGAATTAAAAAAGCATAAACAGTTGCAAATATAGCTGTTATTAATACAGCTTTAAAAAATGCATAATCATAAGATAGATTAAAAGTAACATCATCTAAACTTAATGAAAAAATTAAAGATAAAATCGTAACGGTTATTAGTTGAAATAGTACTAATAAAAATACATTTACCTCTTTTGAAAATTTCCCTGTATATATTATTTGAAGAGCAAATAGGAATGCACATATTAAAGTAAGAAATTCTCCAATTCCAACAGTCAAAGTTCCAGACATAGTAAGTGAATAAAGACCAATAACAGCTACAATTGCAGCAATGAAAACTTTTTTTGATATATGATCTTTAAAAATCAGATAAGCTAAAAATGGAACAAAAATAACATTTAATCCTGTGATAAATGCAACAATAGAACTTTTTGTATATAAAAGTCCAAAAGTTTGCGTAGCAAAAGCTGAGAATAGAAATGTTCCTAATATCACACCATAAAAAATAGTTCTTTTGTTTATTTGGTTTAAATATTTATAAGCTATAAAAAACATTAAAATTGATGCAATGCCGAATCTAAAAAATAAGAAAGCGTAAACAGGAGTTGAGTTTATGGCATCTTGAACCATTAAAAATGTAACACCCCAAGCAATGGCCACAGATAAAAGTAATAAATCTGCTCTTAATTCATATAATTTTGATCTCAAAATATTCCTTTAAAATAAAAGCGGAAATTATATCATATTAATTAATATAAGAGATTATATATAAATTGTATATAAATTATAACATTGTGATATAAAAAATTAAAGAAAACTTTAGTATGATTAATGTTTAGCAAATAAAAAAGAGTGTAAATGACAGATAATATAATTTCGATGACTAAAATAAATAAATTCTATGATGACTTCCATGTTTTAAAGAATATAGATTTTAGTGTAAAAAAAGGTGAAATAGTTGTAGTTTGTGGACCAAGTGGTTCTGGTAAATCTACACTTATTCGATGTATAAATGGACTTGAAGATATAGATGATGGTGATATTATTGTTGATAATATAGATATTCATGCTAGTAAAAAAAATCTTCAAGCAATTAGAAGCGAAGTTGGTATGGTATTTCAGCATTTTAACCTTTTCCCTCATTTAACTATTTTAGAGAATATTACAATTGCACCTACACTAGTAAAAAATATGAATAAAAAAGAAGTTAAACAAATAGCTATGGATTTACTTGAAAAAGTAAAACTTGCAGATAAAGCTAATTCTTATCCTGCTGATTTAAGTGGTGGTCAAAAACAAAGGGTTGCAATAGCAAGATCATTGGCAATGAAGCCAAAAATCATTCTTTTTGATGAGCCTACATCAGCACTTGATCCTGAAACTATTGGTGATGTACTTTCAGTTATGAAAGATTTAGCACATGAAAACTTTACTATAGTGTGTGTAACTCATGAAATGGGATTTGCAAAAGAGGTTGGGCATAGAATTGTATTTATGGATCATGGTGTAATTATTGAAGAAAACACACCTGAAGAGTTTTTTAATAATCCTTCAAGTGATAGAGCAAAGAAATTTCTAAATGAAATTTTGACACATTAATAATTTAATTTAAAAACAAGGAGAAAAGTATGAAAAAATTAGTTATGGCATTTTTGGCTTTTGCAACATTAAATATGTTTGCAGCAGATTTAGATTTATGGAAGAATTCAACATTGAATAAAATTATTCAAAGTGGTGAATTAAGAGTTGGTATGGAACCTGGTTACATGCCTTTTGAAATGAAAGACAAAAAAGGTAATATCATAGGTTATGATGTTGACATGGCTAGAAAAATGGCTAAAGATATGGGTGTTAAGTTAACACTAGTTCCAACTTCATGGGATGGAATTATTGCAGGTCTTATTACTGATAAATTTGACATTATTATGTCAGGTATGACTATTACTCAAGAAAGAAATTTACAAATTAATTTTGCTAATCCTTATATTGTTGTTGGTCAAACTGTTATGATGGATAAAAAATTAGCAGATACTATTAAAACTGCAAAAGATTTAGATAAACCTGAATATACAATTGTTACTAAACTTGGAGTTACAGGTGAAATTGCAACTAAAAAATTCTTTAAAAAAGCAAAAATCGTAACTTTTGAAACAGAAGCTGATGCTGCTGCTGAAGTTTTAAATGGTAAAGCTGCTGCAATGGTTTATGATCAACCTTACAATGTATTATTTATGAGTGATAAAGGTAAAGATAAATTAGTTCATTTAGATACTCCTTTAACTTATGAGCCATTAGGTTGGGCTATTAGAAAAGGTGATCCTGATTTCCTTAATTGGTTAAATAACTTCTTAAGACAAGCTCAAGAAGATAAAGTTGTTGGATTTAGTGATGAGTTATATCAAAAATGGTTAGTTGAAACTGACTGGTTACAAAGAGTTCAATAATAGATGGCAAAAAAGCATCAATCATTAGCACAAAATAAAAATGTAGGGCATTTAATTGCCCTATGTTTTTATATAGCAGTTGGATATTTTTTATATATTGCTGCATCAAATATGAATTACATATGGAAGTGGAACTCAATTCCTGATTATTTTGTATATACAGAAACTAAAACAGTTGAAGCGCCTGCAAATGGTAAATTAATTGTCCAAGATGGTATCTACTATTTAGAAAATAGTGATGAAAAAGTAAAGCTTAACTTAGATGCTTCATATAAATTTTCTTACGTATTAGGTGAAGATGTTTACGAGGGTGATTATATTGCTACAAAATCACAGAAAAAAACAGGACCTATTTTAAATGGTCTTTGGGTTACTCTAAAAATTTCTTTTTTTGCAGCAATCTTAACTTTTATTCTGGGAACAATAGTAGCTTTTATGAAGCTTTCTTCCTATCAATTTTTAAAAGATATTGCTACTGTTTATATAACCATTGTAAGGGGAACACCTTTACTTGTACAAATATTTTTATTCTATTTTATAGTTGCAAATATATTTGAATTGGATAGATTTGTAGCAGGGGTTTTAGCTCTTGGTATTTTCTTTGGGGCTTATATGGCGGAGATTTTAAGAGGTGCAATTCAATCTATTGACAAAGGTCAACTTGAAGCTGCAAACTCTTTAGGAATAACTAAATTTCAGGCTATGAGATATATTATCTTACCTCAAGCTTTTAAAAGAGCATTACCAACACTTGTTGGTGAAATGATTGCACTTATAAAAGATTCTTCTTTAGTTTCTGTTATATCAATTACTGATTTAACAAAAGTAGGAAAAGAAATAGTTGCAAACACTTTCTCTCCCTTTGAAACATGGATTGTAATTGCTTTAGTTTATCTATCAATTACTTCAGTTTTAAGTTATGTGGGACATAAATTAGAAAAAAGAATGGCTGAAAAAGGTGGAATGAGTTAAAGTGGATGCTTTAGCTACTTTTTTACAGCAATCGATTACTTTTTTTGCTATTTTGGACCCTATTGGTATAAGTGCAATTGCTTTATCAATACTAAGTCCAAATATTACAAAAACACAAATAAATAAGGTAGCTTACAAAGCTACCATTACAATTATCATTGCTTTTTTTGTTGTATTAATTTCAGGTGAAATGCTTTTAAAACTTTTTGGTATTGATGAAAATTCTTTAAAAGTAATGGGTGGTATTGTTCTTATTTTAATGGCAATTTCTATGGTAAATGGAACAACAAAACCAAAAGATGATAATACTTTAGATGAGAAAAACAATGAAGAGTTATCTGTAATACCCCTTGGTATTCCAATTGCTTTTGGAACAGGATTATTTACTACTATTATAATTTTTAAGCATCAAGCTCAAACTGCCTTAGATCTGTTTTCTATTTCAATGGCCTTTTGTTTAAATGCTTTAGTTTTTTATCTAATTTTAAAAAACTCAATTTATATTAAAAAATATTTAGGTCTTACGGGTCAAAATATTATTACAAAACTTATGGGTTTAATTGTAGGAGCCATTGCTGTTCAATTTATTGTTGGTGGAATTGTAAGTTTGAGTAAAGGGTATTTAGGTGCTTGATATATATTTAAAAGGTTTTATTGTAACTTTTTCATTAATAGTTGCAATTGGTGCTCAAAATGCTTATGTTTTAAAACTAGGACTTTTAAAACAATATGTATTGCTTGCTGTATTTTTATGCATATTATTTGACACTATTTTAATAACAGCTGGAGTTTATGGACTTGGATTTTTTGTTCAAGGAAATCAATTACTTATAAATATTATTGCAATAATTGGGATTGTATTTCTAACTTTTTACTCTTTTTTATCTTTTAAATCTGCATTTAAAAATGAAAGTTTAGAAATTGATGGGAAAACTAAAACTAATCCTTTAAAACAAGTTATTGGTATGCTTTTAGTTTTTACATTTTTAAATCCACATACTTATTTAGATACAGTTTTATTAATTGGTGGAATTGGAGCAAATATACAAAATGATTTAAAAATATATTTCCTTTTAGGTGCAATTAGCGGTTCTGCTTCATGGTTCATACTTTTAGGTTTTGGGGCTAGACTTTTAATTCCTTTATTTAAAAAGCCAATCACTTGGAAAATTCTTGATATTTTAATTGGAATTATTATGCTAATTATTGCTTATACTTTAATAGATTTAATCAAATATTAGTTAATATAATTATTCAAAGGTTAAATTATGAATAATACAAGTGTAGAAAAAATAGGCTGTTTTAATACTATTATTGATCCATATAATGGACTAACAATTGATAGTAAAAATCTTCCTAATACAAAAGAAGAGTTTGAGTTAAATCTTGATTTTTTAATAGAAGAAGTAAAATATAAAAGAAATCTTATTTGGATTTATATTGATATTACAAAATCAGATTTTATTCCAATTGCAATTTCAAAAGATTTCTTTTTTCATTCTTGTGATGAATCTTATGTACTAGTGGTAAAAAGAATAAAAGAAAATGCAATTATTCCAACAGCTGCAAATCATACTTTAGGTGTGGGTGCGGTTGTAATAAATGATAAAAATGAAATATTAGTAATAAAAGAAAAAATCTCAAACCTAGGATATAAACTTCCAGGTGGTCATATTGATAATAGTGAAATGATTTCCACAGCTCTTGAAAGAGAAGTTTTTGAAGAAACAGGAGTTATTGTTGAGTTTGAATCAATCATCTCTTTAGGGCACTTCTATCCACACCAATTTCATAAATCAAACTTATATGTACTTTGTATTGCAAAGCCCAAAAGTTTAGAAATAAATATTCAAGATACTCAAGAAATCTTAGATGCAAAATGGATTGATGTAAATAGATATTTAGAAGATGATGAAGTTTTAGCTTACTCAAAAGCAGTTGTATTTGCATCTTTGGAGTACAAAGGATTTATCAAAGCAAATCAAGAAGTTCTATGTCATATTAAAAAAGATTTTGAGCTATTTTTCCCAATGGAAAGTAAGACTCTTGTATAATACATTTTAAATATAAAGGAAAATAATAATGAAACAAATAATATCAACTACAAAAGCTCCAAGTGCAATTGGACCATATAATCAAGCAACAGCATTTGATAAACTACTTTTCTTATCAGGACAAATTCCATTAGTTCCTCAAACTATGGAAATTATTGAAGGTGGAGTAAAAGAGCAAACTGTACAAGTTATGGAAAATTTAAAAGCAGTTTTAGAAGAAGGAAATTCATCTTTTGAAAATGTGCTTAAAACAACTTGTTATCTGTCTGATATGGACAACTTTGTAGCTTTTAATGAAGTATATGCACAATATTTCCCAGCTGAAACTGCACCTGCACGAGCTACAATTGCTGTTAAAACTTTACCAAAAAATGTTTTTGTTGAAGTAGATGCAATTGCTTTTAAAAACTAGGGAATCTTTTCTCTAGTTCTACTTCTTTAAATAATAAATTTCTTTTTTTACTGAATATCTATAATTCTTTAATATTTGTATCATTGCATATTGTATGATATACTTACACTTAATAAATGTATATTAAGGATGTGTAATGACAGCTACATATAACAAAAATGCAAAGAAAAAAGCTACAAATATAAGTATAAATTCTGATTTATTAGAAAAAGCGAAAAAATACAAAATAAATGTTTCTGCAAATGTTGAAAAAACTCTAGAAGAGTTAATACGACAACATGAAATTCAAAATTGGGAAAAAGAAAATAGAGAAGCAATAGCTTCTTATAATCAAAGAATATCAGAAAATGGTCTTTTTTCTGATGGATTGAGAAGTTTCTAATGGCTCAATTTGATGTATATGAAAATATAAATGAAAAAACAAAAGAACAAATTCCTTTTCTATTAGATATTCAAAATGATATATTAAAAAATGTATCTTCAAGAGTTGTGATTCCTTTAGTAATTAGTAAAGAAGCAATTGACTTTTTAAATCCAAAATTTGTTATAACTGAAATAGATGTAATTTTATCAACTGCTGAACTTGCAAGTATTCCTATGGAAATTTTAGGAAATAAAGTTTGTTCTTTAAAAGATAAAAGAGAAGAGATTATTGGAGCAGTTGATTTTTTGGTTACGGGGTTTTAGGTTTAACTTTTTGTTAGTTTTATAAATAATTATATAAAGGAGTATATAAATAAATGTCAGTTCCTAAAAATCATCATTATATTTCAAAATTTTATTTAAGAAATTTTACAGAATCAGGTGACGAAAAAGAAATGTTATTTGCTTATGATAAAGTAAAAAATAACTATTTTAGATCTAATCCAGATGACATATGTTATATCAAATATTTCAATAAAATCTCTTTTCCAGAAAGGAATATATAGTTGAGACTGAACAAGCAAAAGTTGAAAGTGTACTAGCTATAAGTTTTAAAGAAATTATTGAAACAAAAAACTATCCTAATGATGAACAACTAGTCCATATTTTAAATTTTATAGCTTTAGTTAGTTTACGGAATCCAAAAACTAGAGCTATATTTGATAAATTATATACCGATATTGCAGATAAATTTATGAGTATGACTATGTCATCAGAAAAAATATATAAAGATTAATGTTTACAAGCAGGGATTAAAGAAGAAGATATACCCCCCCCTATGAAGAACAGAAGAAATTTACAGAGGATAAAAGTAGGTACACTCTTGAAGTAAATCAAGAGGTTCATATTAAATCTGAAATTGAAGCTATTGAAGAGTTAGTAAATATTTTATATCAAAGAAACTGGTATCTAATTATATCAGATGAGACTATTGGTGAATTCATTACCTCAGATTATCCTGTTTCAATTGCCCCACTAAATAAATCTGATAATTTACAACATCTTGGATTTGGAATGAAAAATACAGAAGTTTGTTTTCCTATCTCTAAATATTTAGCATTTAGTGGAATATTTGAAAATAAAAAACAAAAAAAGTTTATTGCTACAAAAGATATAGTTAATAAAATTAATAAAGCAACTTATGACTTTGCAAATAAGCAAGTATTTTCAACTAAAAAAATAGATTTCAATATTAAGAATATGTAATACTAGAAGGAATTTTAAATGAAAGAACTAGATAAAGTATATTATATTAATAAAAATAGATTATTTATTTTAGGAGCAGGATTTTCTGCAGGTGCAGGTATTCCCCTGATGGATACACTTTTAAAGCTTACTATGGATAAATTTAAAAGTGAATCAGAAATTTCTGAAAGAATAGATAACTATGTAAGAATATATAAAAATTTAAAAGATGATGAAGATATAGATTATTCAAAAATAGATTTTTATGAATTATGTGATTTTTTAGAATTTATTGAATTAAGAGAGTATGGTGCAGGAGAAAGATATAAAGACTATGGTTCAAGAGAAAAAATTTCATTAAGATATTACTTGTCAAAGACTATTTCTGAGAAAACACCTTATGAAGATATACCAGATATTTATATAAAGTTTGCAGAACAATTGCATGATAAAGATATAGTTCTATCATTTAATTGGGATTTACTATTAGAAGCTTCATTAATAAAAGTAGGTAAGAAATATACTTATAATTTTGTAGAAGAAGGTTGTATCAATCTTGCCAAACTTCACGGTTCTATAAATTGGAGAATTACAAAACCATATAGAGATGATGGGTTAAATTGGACACCGTTGCATCCTGAATATGATAGAACAAAATTAGAAATTTATAAATCTGATATGTTACATAATAATAGATATTGGAGAAACAATACTTCTTCAATAGAACCTTTTTTAGTATTACCAGGATATGGAAAAGCTTTTGATGTGAGATTTAATGCTTTGCATTGGTATAAAATAGAAAATATATTTAATTTTACAAAAGATATTTATATAATAGGATTGAGTTTAGCAAAAGATGATTTCTTTATAAAAAACTTATTTCTGTATACTTTACAATATTTAAAAGACCATTCTAGTTTACATGATGGAGTGAAAGAGTTATTTATAATTAATCCTGATGATAAAATAAATGAAATTTATAGTTTTATATCTAAATATAAAAATACAAATATTATTAAAGACTATTTTTCTATTTCTCATATAGATGAAATGAGAAATAGGCTAGAGTTAGAAACTATCAAAAATACAAAATGCTGAACTTAAATGAATTAGAATTAAAACAAGAGATTAACTTTTAGATAATTAAATCTTTAAGAGTGATTAGAAAATTCAAGAGTAGAAAAAGATAAATTAATTGGATATGAAAATTTAGATATTTTAGAAAAACTAAAATAATCTATTTCAAATTCAATCCAACTCTTTGTTTTTTAAATATATGAATAAATATAAAAACCCTATATTGACAAAAGGTACTATATTAAGTACAATATTTAATATCAAGAAAGGATCTGAAATGCAAGCAATTTTAGCAAAGTATACGGCCAGTATTACTGAACTTAAAAAGTCTCCTACTCAATTGCTAAATCAAGCAGATAATGAAGTTATCGCAATTTTAAATCATAATATTCCAAGTGCTTATTTGGTTCCAAGTAAATTATATGAAAAAATGATGGATATTATAGATGATTATCATTTATCTCTTGAAGTTGAAAAATCTCTAAAGGATTCAGATACACCAATTAAAGTAAACTTAGATGACTTATAATCTTGAATTTAAACCTAAAGCTTTAAAAGAATGGAGTAAATTAGGGTCTACTATAAAAGAACAATTCAAAAATAAGTTAAAAGAGAGATTAGAAAATCCAAGAGTAGAAAAAGATAAACTAAGCGGATATGAAAATGTTTATAAAATCAAATTAAGAACAGTTGGTTATAGACTTGCCTATGAAGTAAAAGATGAAGAAATAATCGTTCTTGTACTAAGTGTTGGAAAAAGAGAAAATGATAAAATTTACAAAAATTTAAAAGGTAGATTTTAACTTTTTACTCTTTATCAAAACAACCTATCTCAAACTCAACCCAACCCTCTGTTTCTCTAAATCAATACTAATAACCTTGATATTTTTCAACTGTTGATTTATACTTAGTACATCCATAGGATGGGAGATTCTTTTTTCGCTTATTTGTGAAATATGTATAAGTCCATCATTTTTCAGGCCAATATCTACAAAAGCTCCGAAGTCTGTGATATTTCTTACAACTCCACTTATTATGAATCCTTCTTTTAGGTCTTCTATTGTTTTTATATCTTTTGAAAACTCTATTGTGTCAAATTCACTTCTTACATCGTAACCTGGTTTTAAAAGTTCACTTATAATATCTTTTAAAAGTAGTGGAGGGCAGTTTAGTTCTTTTGATATTTGCTCAATTTGATTATCTTTTATCTCTTCTATTTTGTAATTCTTTTGTAAGTTTTTTACGACATCATAATTTTGTGGGTGAATTGCTGTATTATCTAAAATACTTTTACCATCTTTGATTCTTAAAAATCCTACGGCTTGTTCGTATGCTTTTTCACCTATTCCTTTTACCTCAAGTAATTCTTTTTTTGAAGTGAATTTTTTGATTTTATTTTTATGTGCAATGATATTTTTTGACATAGTTTCACTAATACCTGAAATAAAAGAGAGTAGTTTATATGAAGCTGAGTTTATATCAACTCCTACTTTATTTACTAAATCAACTGTTACATTTTCAAGTTTTGTGTTTAACTCTTTTTGGTTTACATCATGTTGATATTGACCAATTCCTAGTGATTTTGGATCAATTTTTACTAAAGCAGCCATTGGATCTCTAAGTCTTTGAGCTATTGAGATAGCTCCTCTTATTGTTACATCTAGGTTTGGATATTCTTGTATTGCTATTTTTGAAGCTGAATAAACACTTGCTCCTATTTCACTTACAATAGCAAATTTTACATCTAATTTATTTTCTTCTATTAATTTTGCTACAAAAGCTGCTGTTTCTTGTGAGGCTGTTCCATTTCCTATTGCTATTGAGTTTATTTTATATTTTTTAATAAGCTCTAATACTATTTTAGAAGAGCTTGTAAAATCTTCTCTTGGTTTTGTGGGATAAATTACATTTGATGCTAGATAATCACCATTTATATCTATAACTGCTAACTTGCATCCACTCACATATCCTGGATCCATTCCTAAAATCACTTGATTTACAAGTGGTGGTGTTAGTAGTAGTTCTTTTAGATTTTTTCCAAAAAGTATTATTGCATCACTTGATGCTTTTTCTTTTAGTTCACTTAATGCTTCTCTTTTTAAACTTGGAAGTAATAGTCTTTTTAATCCATCTTTATAGGCTTGAAAAACTAACTCTTTTGAGCTTTCGGCACTTGATGGGATTTTATATTTTTTTATATTTTCTAAAATATAGTTTTCATCAACTTCGATTTTTACTGTTAATTCTTTTTCATTTACAGCTCTTGAAATTGCTAGAAATCTATGTGATTTTATATATTTTACTTTTTCACTAACATTTGCAACACTTACATAAACTCCATTTTCATCAAATGTCTTTGTTCTTTTAGTCTCAAGTATTCCATAGTTTAAAACAATATTTCTAATCACTTCTTTTGTTCTAAAATCATCTGCATATCTTTGAGCAATAATATCACTAGCTCCTGAGATTGCATCTTCTATATTTACTACTTCTTTGCCTAAAAACTGCTTTGCTTTTTTATTTACTTCTTCAAGTGAATATTTCATTGATTGAATTATATTTGCAAGTGGCTCTAAACCATTTTCAATTGCAGTTGATGTTCTTGATGATTTTTTATCTTTAAAAGGTGCATATATATCTTCAAGCATTTGCAAAGTTGTTGCAGTATTTATATGATTTTGTATTTTATCATCTAAAAAATTTCTCTCTTTTAAAATAGAAAGAATCTCTTCTTTTCTTCCTAGTAGTTTTAAAGAGTAGTTATAAATATCTTCAAAATCACGAAGTTGTTCATCTGTAGCATTTGAAGTTAAATCTTTTCTATATCTAGCAATAAATGGAATAGTGCAACCCTCATCTAAAAGTTTTAAAATATTTTCAACAGTAACTTTTGAGAAGTTTGTTTTTTCTATTAAAAGAGTGATTAGATTATTAGTCAAGAATCACCTCTTTAAAATCACTTCTTGTTCCTTTAATAGGATTATTTGATTTTGCTCGAACTGTATATACAAAAGATATTTTTGCTTTATCAGAGTGGTTTTTACTTGCATGATGAAGTGTTTTACAATGAAAAAATACAACATCACCTTTTTGCAAGTTATTAGAAGTTCTTTGATGTATTAGTTCTATATTTTCACTATTTTCATCTAAAAAATTTGACTCAGAATCAAATCTATCTTTTGAAAAATTCATTTTATGAGAAGCTGGAATAAATTCAAGTAATCCATTATCTAAATACTCATCTCCTAAAGCTAACCATACAGAAACTAGATTATCATTTTCAAAATTCCAATAACGTCTATCTTGATGCCAAAATGTTCTTGTACTGTCATGGGGTAGTTTTGTCATAATTGAGTTATGATGAGCAAGTGTTAATACAGGAGTATCATTTAAAAGTTGTATTAAAATAGGTCTGATTTTATCATTTGTCATCCATTTTTTAAATACTTCTTCTCTATCATAAACTTGTCTTAGCCTTCGCACTGTGATTTCATCTGCATCTTTTTGCATATATTCTTGTTCACTCTCAATTGGAGCAATCTTATTTTTCAAATGTACTTTTGCTTTTTCTAGAATTTCATCACAAAGTTTTGAATCGGCAAAATTCTTAAGAAGAAGAAATCCATTTTCATGGAATTCTTTTAGTTGATTTTCATCTAGTGTCATTATATCTCTTATGGTATTGATTATTTTTGTTATTATAGTAAAAAAAGCTGTTTTTTAATTGATAATAGCATTATGCCATTGAACTAAAGTGATTCTTCTTCCTTCTATTACTTTTAAAACTTCATGGGTAAAATAGGGATTACTTAAAAACACTAGCATGCTTCCAGCTTTTGGTTTTATTTTTATTTCGTTTCCATTAACATCGTAAAGAAAGTTAAATAATAACTCTCCACCAATAAAAGTATTGTCACTTGTATTTTCATCATTTGATGTTGTAAAAAGTACTGTTGAGATCTTTCTTTGTTTTGCAACGGGTATAAAACCAACTAATTCATCATCTTTATATAACATACTTGAATCATCACTGTGCATAGAGTAAAAGCTATTTTTCAAATACTCTAATACTTGAACAGAAGTAGAAGTTGTAAGTGCAATTTTAAAATAGTCTTCAATTTGCGCTTGATGTAGAAAAAATCTATTTGTATAGAGTTCTAAATATTTTTCATCAAGTGAATAAATATTTGTTTTTCTGATTTCTTCATTAGTTTCACTAAGAAGTACTGAATCCAAAGTTTTTATTTGTGCTTTTTGAAAATCATCATCTTCTTTTACTTTTTTATTTATTTCATTACATTCATTAATACTAAGAAAGTTTTCTATTATTAAAAATGGATAATCATAATAAGGATTAGGTAAAAGTTTTGTTTTAATATCAAATGAGGTTAAAAAATCAGCGCAATATACATGATTGCTTATTTGTGTCATAAAATGCCTTTCATAAACGAGTGTTTATGAAAGTTGTTTATTAAGATTATTTAAATCACCAAGAACCCAAATATCTACAATTTTCCCATCTCTAAATTTAAAGAAAGATGCTCCATTATAAACAATTTTATTGTTACTTGCTTCATAATTAAATAATTTACCAGTATGTCGTCCATTGTACAATGCTTTAACAGCAATTGTATCATCTTCACTTACCATCATAATAATACTATGGAAAAGATTTGGAATACCAGTTAAGATAGTATCCATATACTCTTTGAATTTTTCTTTTCCAACAACTGATATGTCCAATGAACCATGAAATGTGATATTGTCATCAAATAAAATATCAATATAATCTTTATTTTGTTTATTCCATAATTCGTGGTAATACAGTTTTACTAATTCTTTATTAGTCAATTTCTTCATTATTTCCCTTGTGGCCGTGACTACCATAATCATCATCAAAATCATAGTTGTCAAATTCGTCGTAGTCTACCGTAAATATTTTAGAATAACCTAATTTTACAAGTTCTTTATCAATATTTTCTTCTGTAAATCGGTTCTTTACTCTACTCATGATTAAATCAATATGCTCTTCGCTTACATCATTTGCTCTTAATTCATAAATAATAGCTAAATTCATAACTCTCAATTCCTCTAAATTAATATATTTAAAATTTTCTTATTAAGCTTTTTTAGTATCTATATAGATACTGCTTAATATAAGTAAAATTGCCTTAACAGACTTAATAGAAGCTGTTTCTTCAACTGTGTGATAACCTGTTGTTGGTATTTGTAATGTTGCTCCTTGAATAGAGCCCTTTGATTCCATTACAATTCTTCCAAGTTCTGTACTACCAAGAGTCAGTAAAGGCAAACCTTTTTCTTTTCTAATCTTATTTTTCTCTTGAATAAATGTATCTTTACAAGAAAAATCAATTTTATTTTTATGACAAAAGTTTTTTAGTTGTTTTAAAATAGGAGATTTAAATCTAGCATTTGCATCTCTATTTCTTAGAACTACTTGTTGAACATCTGCTTCAAGTCTTGTGTCATAGGGACTAGTATCTAGAACTAACAATTCATTTGTAGTTACATTGTTTTTTCTAAACCATTCATAAACATATCTCCAAGATTTTCCAGCTTCTTCTTGTGCTGTAAAAAACGCTGTTCCTTGAAATCCATTTTGGTATAAATAGATTATAATAGCAGCACTAATAACATTATCAAGTTGTGCTGATAATAAATCATCAGATCTTTTTAGTTTATCACTAAAGGCAATTGGTGTTCCTGGTTGTAAATGAGATAATCCATCAATCTTAAAAAATAAGTTATTAACATCTTCGTTCATATATACATCAGAAATTTGTCCAATTCCTAAATAACTCCCACTCCAAGGTTCATAAGCTTGAACTTGTTGATTTATATATCTTTTAGCAATTAATTGATATGTTTGTTCAGATAGGGAATTCCCTCTTAAGTCAGATCGATTTTTAGCAAGGAAAGCTGCAAATTGAAACTCATTTGGCCCTGTACAAATTACTCCATGTCTGTCAATATGCGCACTTAGCATTCCTTTAGTAGGATTTTTACCCTGTGCAACTAATAGACCATCATAGTATTGTGTTTTTATACCAATTTCTTCTAATTCTCTTTTTAAATATAATAAAAAAGAGTGTTCAGCTCCAGTTACAGAAGGAACCCTTATTAGTTGTTTTAATAAGTCAAGAAATGGAATAAAATTTTTTGGCTCATTTGTAGATGAAGCACCCAATTTATTCTCCTGAAAATTTAGAATAGAATAAGACTATAAGAAGATAAATAAAACCTTGTAGATTTATTTCTTATTCTATATTGTAATTATAAACCATAAAAAAAAGAAATATTCTGAAAAAAATCTTAAATTAATTTATGATGTTTAAAAGTACCATAAAATGGATATTTGTTATATGTAAAATAAACTTAGAAAGAAAACACAAAAGCCTAATTTATCTAGCTTTTATATATGATTATTGATATTTTCATTATAAAAATTTTATAAATAGCAGCATAAAATATTATCTCTATATAGTATAGTATTTTAATCAAGATTAATTTAATCTATTTTTTATGAAAATAGGATATAATTTTGAAAATTAGTGAATAAAAAGATATTATTTTATCTTTAAACAATAGGAGAAAATTATGGCAAATGAGTTATCACCTTTGGAGCAATTAAAAGCTTCTAGAAATCCTTTAAGAGTTATTGATGATGTTTATAAAGAAGCAATAGATGGAATTCCATTAAAAGATGAGTACATTGGTTTATTAAAATGGTATGGAATGTATCCACATATTAATAGTGATGGAACAGAAGATAAAAAATACTTCATGAAAAGAATCAAATTAGTTGATACTAAAATGAATTTAGAACAATTAGCAGTGATGGCTAAAATAGGTCAAGAGTATGCTCAAGGACTAGTAGATTTTACAACAAGACAAAATGTTCAATTTCATTTTATTCAAATAAAAGATATGCCAGCTATTTTAGATTTATTAAAATCTGTTGGATTAACTTCAAGAATGGCATCAGGTGATGGACCAAGACCTATTATGACTTGTCCTGTAAGTGGAATAGATGAGGGTGAGTTTTATGATGCAGCAAAACTAGTAAAACAAGTAGATACTTATTTTGATGTAAATGAAGATAGATTTTGTAATTTTCCAAGAAAATATAAAATTGGAATCTCAGGATGTAAATGCCACTGTGCAGCACATGAAATTCAAGATGTTGCATTTACTGGATTTAAAAATGAAAAAGGTGAAGTACTGTTTGACTTAACTATTGGTGGAGGTTTATCAAAATCAAAACAAATAGCAACAAGAGCAAACAGATATGTAAAACCTGAACAAGTTCAAGATGTAGCAGTTGCTTGTGCTGAAATCTTTAGAGATAATGGAAATAGAGAAAATAGAAACAAAGCAAGAGTAAGACACTTATTAAATGACTGGGGAATTGAAAAATTTGTAGCTGAAATTGAAAAAGTTATTGGTTATTCTTTAGAAGAAGGTTTAATAGAGCCAAAAATAGAATCATTTGAAAATAGAAACCACTTTGGAATCAACAAAGCTCAACAAAAAGGTGAGTCTTACGTTGGATTTGCTACAAACTCAGGAAGAGTTGCAGGTGAGGATTTCCAAGCTATGTATGATATTTGTAAAAAATATAATGCTGCTGGTTTATCATTAACTGCTACTCAAAACTTTATTGTATATGGTGTAAAAGATGAGGTAGTTCAAGATTTAGCAAACGAAATTGCAGCACTTGGATATCCATATAAGCCAACTCCATTTAGAGCAAGATTACAATCATGTACAGGAAAAGAGTTTTGTAAATTTGGTATTACAGAAACTAAAGAGTTTGCTAAAAAAGTATTAGTTGAACTTGAAGAAAAATTTCCTGAGTTCACAGAAGATGTAACTATTTCAATTTCAGGATGTGGAAATGGTTGTTCTCAACCACAAATTTCAGATATTGGATTTGTTGGTGGAATGATTAGACATGATGGACAAAGAGTTGAAGGTTATGAAGTTTTATTAGGTGGAAACCTAGAAGGTGAAAAAGGAAGTAGAATTTCAAGAAAAATTGGAGTTAAAGTTCCAGCAACAGCTCTTGTATCTTATGTTGGTCAATTAATAAATGATTACAAAGTTGATAATTTAGGGCAGCTAAGATTTAAAGATTATTTAGCTGTTTTACACTCTGATAGTGCAGTTGAAGATTCAGAATAATATAATCACTAATATTCTCTTAAAGTAGCTTATATTTTAAGAGAATGTAGTTTTATGCTATTATACTTTTTGTTTTTTTATATTTATCCTGACTTCATCACTTTTGAAAAAGAGCATAAAACAATATCTAATAAACCCCATGGTTAAGGTATTTTAATTTTTAAGTTGGGTGACCCACGATATAATATTGTATGTTTATTCGTAAAAAAAGAAATGCAAGTGGTAGTATAAGTGTTCAAATAATAGAAAAAATTGGAAGAAATAATAAAGTAGTGCAAACTATTGGTTCATCTAAAGATGAAATAGAAATAGAACTTTTATATGAAGAGGGATTAAAACTTATTCCACAACTCACCAAACAACCTATATTAAATTTATTTCCAAATGATAATAGTGAAAATATAATAGATACCTTTGTAAAAAATCTATCAACAAATAGTATTGTTTGTATTGGCCCAGAACTTATTATCGCAAGATTGTTTGATTATATTGGATTTAGTAAAATTATTGATGATGAACTTTTAAAACATTTAGTTGTAACAAGACTTATTAATCCAGGAAGTAAATTAAAAGTTATTGAGTATCTTAAACGATATAGAAATATAGATATTGATATTATGAAGATATATCGCTTTATGGATAAGTTTAATGTTGTATATAAAGAGGAGATTGAACAAGTAGCCTTTGAACATACAAAAAAAATATTAGGTGAAATTACTGTTTTATTTTATGATGTTACAACACTTTACTTTGAGAGTGAAGATGAGGATGATTTAAGAAGAATTGGATTTAGTAAAGATGGTAAATTTCAATCTCCACAAATAATGCTTGGACTTTTAGTGGGAGAAAAAGGTTATCCAATAGGCTATGATATTTATGAGGGGAATAGCTATGAAGGAAATACTTTTATACCAATACTTCAAAAGTTTGAAAAGAAATTTAATTTAGAAAAACCAATTGTAATAGCTGATTCAGGATTGTTATCTAAAAATAATATAGAACAACTAAAAACTCATAACTATAAATATATCTTAGGTGCAAGAATCAAAAATGAAAATCATATTACAAAAAGTAAAATATTATCTTTAAATCTTGATGTAAATAATGCTATTGCAACCGTTGCAAAAGGTGATGATACACTTGTGTTGTCATATACAGATAAAAGAGCAAAAAAAGATAAATATAATAGAGAAAAAGGTTTAAAAAGATTAGAAAAGAAAATCAAATCAGGAAGACTTACAAAAGATCAAATCAATAGTAGAGGATATAATAAATATTTACATCTTAAAAATGAAATTGAAGTAGTAATTGATTATGATAAATTTAATGAAGATGCACTTTGGGATGGTCTTAAAGGTTATATCACAAATACAACACTCAGTCCATCTGAAGTGATTGAAAACTACTCAAATCTGTGGCATATAGAAAGAGCCTTTAGAATTTCTAAAACAGATTTAAAAATAAGACCAATTCATCATTATCTAAGACATAGAATAGAAGCTCATATCTCAATATCATTTATTGCATATACAGTTTAGGGAACCTCTAAAAATACCTTTTAAAGCTCCCAACTTTTACTTTTTTTGATTTTTAAAAAATCTCAGCCCAATTCTAACTGAACTTTACTAAGAATTTTGTGGAAATCACCCTAATATTTTGGATATTTCATCCATTTCCCAACTCTTTTCATATCAATTTTACCTTTTGTAATCTAACCATCTGTTCGTATCTGACTAAGTTGTAGGTAAGGTTCGTAAGTCCTATTGTGGACTTTATCCTATCTATTCCAATTGAGAGAAGATTAAGTGCATTATGCATTTGAGTTGTAAGTGTTCCAAATATATGTTCAACTCTTACTCTTGTTTTAGAGTGTTTATAATTTTCTTTATGCTGGGCATTGGTTAAGGGTTTGTTTCTGTAGGCTCTTTTGATAACTTTTGATTTCACATTTTTACTTTCGAGATATTGCTCAGTCTCTTCAGATTTATAAGCACTATCAGCATAGAGGGTATTATCATCTCCATCTATCAAATCTTTAACCACTTGTGAATCATGGGTTGAAGCTGGCGTCACTTCATATTTAGTGATAATTTTAGTTTTCTGATCTGAGGCTACATGATCTTTATATCCATATTCTCTTTGACCTCCTTTTGTTGTCCATCTTGCATCACAATCTTTTTGAGCTTTTTTATTTGGATTGTCTTCAAAGCTTTGTGGCATTTTATCCTCTTTGATTTGTTTATTTTCATCTCTTGTATTTCTTTGTTTGGGTACATTTACAAATGAAGCATCAACGATTGTCCCCTCTTTGGCAACTATTCCATTTGAGATAAGTTTAGAGGTAAATAGTTCAAATAATTTTTTGGATAAACCTTTCTCTTTTAGTTGCTCTTTAAACAACCATATAGTCTTTTCATCTGGTACATCATCACCGATTTGCAATCCTAAAAAATCTAAAAATGATAATCTATCTTTGATCTGAAATTCTGTTTGTTCATCTGAAAGATTATAATATCGTTGAAGTATTAAAATTTTAAACATTAGCAATTTATCGTATGGCTTTCTTCCTGCATTTGACTTTCTATCCTCTTTTTCTAAAGCTGATTCAATTGTTTCTCTAAACATCTCCCAATCAATAATCTTGTTTAGTTTTTGTAGCGGTGGTTGATGTTTATTGATTTTTTCCAATTGAAATTCGTAGTCAAATAGTCCTGCCATTTTTTAACCTTTGTACCTATATTTATATAGATATTTTAGCTAAAAAGTCCTACAAAAAGCCTTACATAAAGGGTTTTGTCGCTTTATTGCAAAGTATACATCATCAGTGATTTTATGAATATTTTCAATTTTTATGAATATTGACTAATTTTTAGAGGTGCCCTTTATAAAGAACTTGAAAGAATTATTAAACTTCATGATAAGAATTTGTCAGTGCAAATAGCCCTCGAAGAGATAAAAACAATCTATGGATTAGAATATATAAACCCACTTACACATAAGAAAAAATTTGAAGTGTTGCAACTTAATGAAATACAACTAAAAATTCAAAATATTATTGATATTCATATTGGGTGCCTCGAATGATGAAGTCAGGAAAAATTGGAGTTAAAGTTCCAGCAACAGCTCTTGTATCTTATGTTGGTCAATTAATAAATGATTACAAAGTTGATAATTTAGGGCAGCTAAGATTTAAAGATTATTTAGCTGTTTTACACTCTGATAGTGCAGTTGAAGATTCAGAATAATATAATCACTAATATTCTCTTAAAGTAGCTTATATTTTAAGAGAATGTAGTTTTATGCTATTATACTTTTTGTTTTTTTATATTTATTTTTAATAGTGTACATTGATAAATCTGCTTTTTTTAACAAGCTATCTAATGTATCACTTTTCTCATATTGACACAAACCAAAGCTGCAAGAAACTGGTAATTTTTCTTTTAAGAGCCACTTGCAAATTCAACCATCATAAACTAGTGAATTTATAAGACTACCGAACTTCTCAACCAGATCTTTTTAACTTTTAATCATTTTACTGCTTTATGGGTCAATTTTAGTTAAAAGCTTTTATTGGGTGCGTGCTTGATGGTCGCGTTGTAAAAGTGAGCTAATTTTAGTGTGTTTAGCTAAAAAGTCATGTCACCAGTTTCAAACTCTGATGAATACAAACTGAAAGTATTCCAAATGCTAGGACGGAAGCTACTTTTGTAGCTCCTTGATAGTAAATTGTATTACACCCGAAATCTTCTTTGAGGTATTTATTTACTCGCTCAACCATACTTCTTTGGTTATAGTGATGTGTATCAGAACTTTGAACAAGGCTTAACATTTCAAACTTCTTTTGTTCATCTTTTTGAACTTCTATTTTTACTTTGAGTTCTTTCGAGTTTTTAGGATTGATGTCTATGATTGGACGATGTCCTAATGCAGTTGAAAACTCTCTAATAATATCTGCATCATATCCTGCATCTTGTAAGTCATAAAGATAGTTCACTCTTTTGCTTGTTTCTTGTATCAAAGGGAGTGATACTGATGAGTCATGTACATTAGCACCTGAATAAAATGCTATTATTGGTATATCTCCATCTACTGCACTAATATGCAGTTTACCGCCTATCCATACTTCTTTATTGCCTTTGGAATTTTGTTTTATACCAACTCCGCACTCTGTAGAGACTAAACATAGCATCTCTTCTACTGTTTGCATTTCTTTTTGTTGTTCTAATATCTTTGGTTTTATTGCTTCTCTTGCTTCGCCTTTTTTAGGACGACCAGCTTTTCTCTTGACCTTTTTTACTTTCTCTTTTTTTACAGCTTTTTCTCTGAGTGGTATTTTTGTGGCATCTGTTGCATTATAAAAAAATGTCTTTTGACTTAGATACTCTTTGACAAACTGTTCATGAGTCTTCTGAGCTATATTTAAATCACTTAATTCTTTGAATACTCTACTAAATTTCGATTCACTTGGAATATCATTTGTATATCTCCATCCACACAATACTCGTAGCGTTCTGTCAATATGAAGTCTATCTATAAGGTCTCGTGTTGTTTGGAGATTATAAACACTTTTTGCTATAAAAGCTCTCGCAATCTCTTCCCTATCCTTTGGAGTATTTGTGAGAGATACTACTGTAATATTTTTCTCAATTTGTGCAAAATCTAATATCTTGATAAGTTTTTGCTCTTTATTTGATAACTCATCTAATCTAAGTTCCTCTTTTAAAGCAGGAAAAAGTGAGTTTTCAAGATTTAAAACCTTAGTCCATATTTTAGATAGACTTGAAGATATTTTTGGTAAAATAGTTTCCATAAGTTGAATCGCTCTTCTGTTAAATTTTTGTAGTAAAAAATTATAACTTATCTGAAGTTCAATTCAACTTTTTAAAATTTAAATCAGCTTAAATTACGGGTTGTTTTTTATAATCTGCAAGTGGCTCTTAAATTAAAATTTATCTCATTTATTTTCTTTTCTAAAACTTTAATTATTTTTTCTGTTTGCAATATATCTGTATGTGGTAAAACTATTAAAAACTCATCACCACCCCATCTACCAAAATAATCAGTTGAACGTATATTATTTGACACAACATCTGCAATTTTGATTAAAACATCATCTCCCTTGTGATGACCTAACAAATCATTTATCAATTTAAAATCATTTAGATCGAAGAAAATCAATGAAAGAGCATTGTTATATCTTTCACTTCTTTTTAATTCATTTTCACATAATTCTTCAATCTTTCTTCTATTATAAATATTTGTAAGACTATCCTTATTTGCAAATTTAGATAGTTCTATTTCTGTTTTTTTTCTCATTTTTACTTCATTTTTTAAGCGATAGTTAAAAATCAGAAGAATTGCTGAAAGTATAATTAAAGGAATAATGAATTTAATTACATATAAAAAATCAAAATCTTCTTGATATGAAATTAATTGATAGTTATTAAAAATATCATTTTTCTCTTTTTGTGTTAAAGTAGTAAGTATCTTATTTATTATTTTAACAAATTCTTCATTTTCCTTTTTTATTTCTAATCTCATGGCTATTTCATATTTTAAAGAATTATTTATTTTTAATTCGTTTGATTTAATTTTATTTATATTATGAGACAAGGAATAAAAGTTATCAATTAATCCAAATATTTCATTATTGTTTAGCTTATTTATACCATTACTTAATGTATCTATCTCTTCAAATTCTATATTTGGATAATCATTTTTCAATACTTGAGTTATTTTCAAATCTTTAAGAATACCAATTTTAATATTATTTAATGTTCCTAAATCATTGATATAATTTACATAATTTTTTGTGGCAACTGAAATAGGAATTTTAGTTATAGGGTCACTATAGACATATTTATTTGAATCATTCTCTTCAAAACTATAAATAAATTTTCCCTTTATTGAATCAGAAAAAATATTTATAAATTCACTTTTAATCATCTCTTCTATATTGAATGACTTAGACAGTTTTTTAGATATTAAATTCCAAAAATCTAATTCTGCTCCTATTAATTGCTCTGTTGTTTTAAAAGAGAAAGGTATTTTATTATTTTGAACTAAAAGAGCAAATGAATTATCTTCTAAATATTTTTTTTCTTCCTCATTAATTAAAATATCATTTTTATTAAAAATTATATTTTGTGTTTCAAATGAATAAATTTGGTGTTTAAGCCTAAAAGAGTATAAAATTTTTTTATTTCTTCTATTGTTTGATAATTAATGTCACCTAATAAATTTTCATTAATTTTTGAAAGTTCTTTTAAAACAGTACCTTCGTAAATTAATGCTTTTAAACTTTTATTTTGTGTGTTATATTTTTCATGTATTATCTTTGCGGTTTCTTCTATATTGTTAAAGGCATATTCCCAACCTTTTATTGATGCTTGATTGAAATTCTTAACACGATTAGGATTTTCTTTAAGTTCTTTTTGTGAAGTAAAAAGAATACCCTCATAAAAATCAAAACCATAATCATAAGGATTTAAAATAGTATATTTAATCTTTTTTTCTTTCAGTATAAGTGGTTCATTTGATAAATAACAGGCCATCACATCAGTTTTGCCATTTATTAAGTCATTGATATCAAAAGAATGATTTTGTATATTTAATTTATCCATCTTAATACCTTGAGATACAATCATAGCTTTTATAGCAAGTGCATCTCTCGCATCTTTTGTTATCATTATTTTTTTATCAACTAAATTTTTAGGACTTTTAATATTTGATTTTTCAAGACTAATTAAAACTAATGGAGAATTTTGAAAGAAACTTGATAATAAGACTATATCTTTACCCTCAAATCTATCAACAATTAAAGAAGATTTACCAATACCGTATATTGAACTTTTTTCTATTACTTTACTTGTAATATTATGATTATTAGAATACTCTATTATTTCTAATTCGACTCCTAATTCATCATAATAGCCCTTCTCCTTTGCCATATAATATCCAGCAAATTGGAATTGGTTTAACCAATCTAAGTAGAGAGTGACTTTTTCTTTTTCAGAGGCATTTAGTGATACTATTAGCAATAGAAATATAAGTAATAATTTTTTTATAAACATACAATATTTTACAATGTTTTTGTTTAAACTAAAATTCTAAAATTTCCCCATTAAAAATATATTTTATTTCTTGTCCAATTTCTAATTTATCATCAAAACTATGAATAAGTAGTTCTTTATTTTTAGATAAAATTATTACTTCATAAAAACTTCCATAAAAGATGATATCTTTAATTATTCCTTCAAGAATACCATCATTTGATATTTCAATATGCTCAGGTCTTATATAAGTATTTGAAGATAATTGAGTCATTTTTCCTAAAAAATTTGCACAATATAAATCATTTGGATGGTGATAAATATCTTTTGCAGTTCCAACTTGTAAAATATTTCCACCTGCCATTATTGCAATTCTATCAGATAAATAAAAAGCATCTTCTTTATCATGTGTTATAAATAGGGCTGTTATTCCAAAAGCTTTTATCATCTCTTTTAATTCTGCTCTTAAATGAGCTCTTAATTCTGTATCAATATTACTTAATGGCTCATCCAAAAGAAGAATTTTTGGTTTATTTATTAAAGCACGAGCAAGGGCTACTCTTTGTTGTTGTCCTCCACTTAATTCATGGGGAAGTTTATTCTCTTGGCCTTTTAATTTTGTTTTTTCTAAAATATCTTCTAAATCTTGTTTTGAAGCATCACTTCCAAATGTGATATTTGAAGCAATACTTAAATGAGGAAGTAGGGCATAATTTTGAAAAACTACTGCAACTTTTCTATTTTTTGGTTCAAGATTTTTATTTTTAGAAAAAACAATATTATTATCTATTGAGATTTCTCCATCATCAGGGCTTTCAAGTCCTGCAATCATTCGAAGAAATGTAGTTTTACCACTTCCACTTTTTCCAAGAATAGTAAAAATCTCACCTTCTTTTATGTCTAAACTTATATTTTCTGCAATACAAATATTCCCTTTTGGAAAAACTTTCTGCAGATTTCTTATTTGTACAATTTGATTCATTTTTTTCTTTTCCCAAATCCTGAGTTTAATAACATTACAGCAATTGCTGTTGTAAATACAAGTATAAGCGATGGAAATCCAACTTTATAAAGCATCTCATTACTTGCAAGTTCATATATTCTAATAGCTAAAGTATCAAAATTAAAAGGTCTTAATATTAAAGTTGCTGGTAATTCTTTTGCAATATCTATATAAAGTATCAAAAATCCACTTATCATATATGGCCTCATTAGTGGAAAATATACTTCTATAATATTTTTTATTTCACTTTTACCAAATATTTTGCTAGCATCATCAATGCTTGAGTCGATTTTAGAAAATCCATTTTCAATAGAGCCAATACTTGAAGCAAAATATCTGGTTGTATATGCAAAAACTACCATAAAAAAAGTTCCACTAAAAACTATAAAGCCTAGACTTTTATCAATAAAGCTACCTAATATCAATAATCCAACCCCAACAACTGCTCCAGGAATTGAATATCCTAGCATTGAAAGTTTATGGGTAAAACTTCCTAGTTTAGATGGATAAAATCTCAACATATAAATTACAAGAAATGAAAGTAAAATGATAATACTTGATGAGATGATATTTAAACTAAGAGTATTGTAAAGGTATGAAAAAGCTTCGAAATCTAAAGTATTTATATCTAAAATAAACCAATAAATTAAAACAACAATAGGAATAAATAAAGTAATAGTTGAAATAACAAATGATATTAAAAATGCTATAAAATTATATTTACCACTAAGCTTTATTTTTGAAGCTCTTTTTGCACTATGGGTAGCACTTGCAAATCTATATTTTTTTCTAATTAATGATTCAGTCCATAAAATACCAAATACGAATATAAGTAAAACTATAGCAACATTTATAGCTTGTGCTAAATCTCCATATCCAAACCAACTTTTAAATATTCCTACACTAAAAGTTTCTATACCAAAATATAAAACAGTACCATAATCACTAAGTGTTTCCATAACAGCTAAAATACTTCCTGCAAAAATTGCAGGATATGAAAGGGGTAAATATACTTTGAAAAATGCTTTTATAGGACTTATTTGTTGTAAAGATACCAACTCACAGACAGTTGAAGAAATAGAAGCAAAAGAGACACGTGCAAGAATATAAACATAAGGGAACATTGCAATGGCAAATATAAAAATTGCACCATACATATTTAAAATATCAAGACGAACACTAGCATCTGATACTATATCTGACAAGATTCCTCTATATTCAAAAAACCCCACATATGTATAACCTAAAATATAAGCTGGAAATGCAAGGGGTAAAACAAATGTTACTGCAAAAAACTTATGACCAAAGTATTCAAATCTAGCACTTAAATATGAAGTTATAGTTCCTAATACAATTACCAAAGCAAAAGTTCCAAAAACTAATAAAGCAGTATTATTTGTGTATTCAAGTAAAACACTACTTTTTAAAAAGTTGAAATCAAAACTTCCTTCAAATAAGAAGTAGATTATTAATGATAGTATTGGTAATGAGATACTTAAGCCCGCAAGAGGGGCTAAGTAATATTTTAATCTGTTTATTTCCAATTTCCTTGTGTTGCAATATCAACTGCTTTTTTTGTATTTTCACCAATTTTTGTTAAATCAATTGTATCTTCTTTAAATGTTCCCCATGATGCAACAGTTGCAGATGGTTTTACATTTGGATTTACAGGATATTCATGATTTCCTTCTGCAAATGTTGATTGTGCCTCAGAAGAACTTAAAAATTCAATAAGTTTAACCGCATTTTCTTTATTTTTAGCAAATTTAGTAACACCTGCACCTGAAATATTCATATGAGTTCCAGTTGTTTCTTGTGCAGGGAAAAAGATTTTCACACTTTTTGCAATCTCAATGTCTTTTTTATCTTCTCCATTTAACATAACACCTAAATAATAAGTATTAACAATAGCTAAATCACCATCACCTGCAGCTACTGCTCTGATTTGATCTCTATCACTACCTTTTGGATCTCTAGCAAAATTTGCCACTAAACCTTTTGTAAATTCTAAAGCTTTTGCTTCTCCATGATTTGCAATAATAGAAGCTAATAAAGCTTTATTATAAGCATTTGTTGAAGATCTTGTGATAATTTTATCTTTTAATTTAGGGTTAGTTAAACTTAAATAATCACTTAAATCAGCTTCATTTATTTTTTCAGGATTATATACAAAAATTCTTGCTCTTTTTGTAAGTGCAAACCATTCTTTATTTGCATCCCTTAAATGAGCTGGTATATTTGTATTTAAAGTATTTGAATCAATAGTTTGTAATAAATTTCTACTTTTTGCTTCATGTAAATTTCCAATATCAGCAGTAATTAAAACATCCGCTGGAGTATTTTCACCTTCAATTGCTAATTTTGATACAAGCTCTTCTGCTTTTGCAGTTACAATATTTACTTTTATTCCCGTTGTTTCTTCAAATTTTTTGAATAATATTTTATCTGAATCATAATGTCTATGAGAGTAAACATTAACCTCAGATGCTGTTAAGAATGAACTTGCTAATACTATAGCACTTATAGCTAATTTTTTTATCATGTATTTTCCTTTTTTTTAATTACCTTAATAATTGATATTGAGATGATACATCTTTTATTCTTTAAATAATCTTAATACTAAGAATGATTATCATAAAAGAAAAGAATTATTTTTAACATAAACAAATTTTATTATTGTTATAATGGCACAAGAAAAAAAGAGGGAATAATATATATGATATTAATGATTGATAATTACGACTCATTTACTTACAATATAGTTCAATATTGTTTGGAATTAGGAGCTGATTTAAAAATAATTAGAAATGATGAATTAACACTAAAAGAAATAGAATCTTTAAATCCGCAAAAAATTATAATTTCTCCAGGCCCAGCAACTCCAGATGATGCAGGCGTATGTTTAGATGTTATAAAATATTTTGCAGGTAAAAAACCAATTTTTGGTATATGCTTAGGACATCAAGCTATTGGACAAGTTTTTGGAGGTAATGTAGTGCGTGCTAAAAATATGATGCATGGGAAAACTTCTTTAATAAAAGTTGTAAAAGATACAAAAATTTTTGAAGGCTTACCAAAAGAGTTTACACAAACTAGATATCATTCATTAATAGTTGAAAAAGAAAATCTTCCTGAAGATATTATAGTTACATCATATAGTGATGATGACAATGAAATTATGTCTTTAGAAATCAAAGATAAACAAATCTATGGAGTTCAGTTTCACCCTGAATCAATAATGAGTGAACATGGATTTAAAATACTAGATAACTTCTTAAAATTATAAAATGACTACTACAAATAATAAATTTAACTACTATTTTTATATATCTTTATTAACAATAGTAGTAATTTTATTATTCAAAGCAGACAATTCACTTAGTATTTCCTATAAAGAAGCATTAAATGTATTTGTTAATAACTCAGTTTTATCTATAATATCAAAACTATCTATATCAATTTTTGGACAAAATGATATTGCCTTAAGATTGCCCTTTATAGTATTTTATGCCTCAAGCGTATTATTGATGTACAAATTAACAGAAAACTATTTTAGATATGAAAAAGATAGGTTTATTGCAATTTGCATATTTATGATTCTTCCTGGAGTTATAAGTGCTTCATTACTTGTTAATAGCGCAATAATGGTAATCTTCTTCACACTTCTATATTTGTATATGTATCAAAAGAACGCTAAGCATTCTTATTTATTGTTAGTTTTCTTTTTATTTGTAGATAATTCATTTGCCATTTTATATCTAGCATTATTCTTTTATTCTTTTAAAAATCAAGATAAAAAGTTAATGTATTTTTCAATGATATTTTTTATTTTATCAATGTATATATATGGATTTTCAACAGATGGAAAACCAAGAGGATTTTTAGTTGATACCTTTGCAATTTATGCGACGGTTTTTTCCCCTTTGTTATTTATATACTTTATTTACTCATTATACAGAGCTGGAATAAAAGATGAAAGAACAATAACTTGGTATATTTCTATGACTGCCATGGTTTTGTCAATAGTATTTTCTTTTAGACAAAGAGTATTTATAGAAGACTTTGGTCCTTATGTTGTGATATCTCTACCTTTTATGTTAAAAACATTTTTTCATTCATATAGAGTTAGATTAAAAGAGTTTAGACAAACTCATAATATAATAGCAGTCTTGATAGTATCTATGCTTGTGATAAATGTATTTCTAACTTTTATTAATAAACCTTTATATTTAGTTTTAGGAAATCCAACAAAACATTTCGTGTATCAATATCATTTTGCAAAAGAATTAGCAGATGAACTAAAAAAAAGAAATATAAATGAAGTCACATGTATAGATAAAGAATTACAACTAAGATTGAAGTTTTATAATATAGTAGAAGGTGAGAAATATTTCTTATCAACTCGTTCATATTATAACTATGATGAAAGAATTGTAATTAGATACTACAATAAAGAACTTCTTGATGTATATGTGAAAAAAATAGAAAAATGAAAAAATCATTTTCTGTATTAGAAATCATTTTAGTAATCACTTTACTTGGATTCTTATATACAGCCTTTCTTCCCAAAACAAAAATCAATAATCTTGATGAACTGACAAATAGAATATCATTATATATTACACATCTAAGATATAAAGCATTAATAGATGATAAATATGATTTAAGTGATCCTTTATGGCATAAACAAAGATGGACAATAAAATTCTTCAATTGTAGAAAAAGTGTAGGTGGTATTTATTACACAATATATACAGATAGAAATAAATCAGGACATCCAAGTGCTGAAGATAGTTTAAAAGATCCATTAAGCAATAAAAACATATATAGTTTTAACACTTGCAATGAAAATGATGAAAATAGTAAATATGTTCTACTAACTAAACAATATGATATAGAAGATGTAAATATTTCTTGTAATGATACAACAACCCTAGGTCAACTCTCTTTTGGAAGTGATGGAAAAATATATTCAAAATTATCAGCCTTTGATAATGAAAGTGAAGAATATGAAATTACTGAACCATGTACAATAAAATTCATTTCAAAGAATAAAGATACAAAAGAAATCACAATATATCCATTCACAGGATATTCAAAACAAGAAAAAGTAGAGTAAACGAGATTAAAAAAGATTAGTTAGTATAGAAAAGTAACAAAAAAATAAGAAAAAAACAAACAATTCTCCCCAAGACCCAATAAAAATAAAGTAAAAAAGAATAAAATAGTAAAAAAATGAAGAAATTGTAAAATTTGTACAAAAATCTATTGACAAACCCAGAGGAATCTATTATAATTCCCGTCCAATTTGACTGGAACGCATCAAACGAAAGTGTGATGGTAACGAGATAGTTTGAATGTGGATGATCTTTAAAATAAATTATAACGTTTATAAAGTAATCTTTGTAAACCGAATATGTAATTCTTGTTGTTTAAATCTGTCAATTTATTCAGATTAAAAATAAGAATAATGTTAAATATATAAAACAAGAAAAGTATGGTAAAACATATTAAACTTGTCTATTAACTTATGAGTGATAATTTTGTAATTAGTAAAATAATACAGAAGAAGTCAAGTTCAAAAACTTCAATTTATGGAGAGTTTGATCCTGGCTCAGAGTGAACGCTGGCGGCGTGCTTAACACATGCAAGTCGAACGAGAACGGATTATAGCTTGCTATAATTGTCAGCTAAGTGGCGCACGGGTGAGTAATATATAGGTAACGTGCCCCAAAGAAGAGGATAACAGATGGAAACGTCTGCTAAGACTCTATATGCCTTTATGACAAAAGTCAGCAAGGGAAATATTTATAGCTTTGGGATCGGCCTGTACAGTATCAGTTAGTTGGTGAGGTAATGGCTCACCAAGACAATGACGCTTAACTGGTTTGAGAGGATGATCAGTCACACTGGAACTGAGACACGGTCCAGACTCCTACGGGAGGCAGCAGTGGGGAATATTGCACAATGGACGAAAGTCTGATGCAGCAACGCCGCGTGGAGGATGACACATTTCGGTGCGTAAACTCCTTTTATATAGGAAGATAATGACGGTACCATATGAATAAGCACCGGCTAACTCCGTGCCAGCAGCCGCGGTAATACGGAGGGTGCAAGCGTTACTCGGAATCACTGGGCGTAAAGAGCGTGTAGGCGGATAGGTAAGTCAGAAGTGAAATCCAATAGCTCAACTATTGAACTGCTTTTGAAACTGCTTATCTAGAATATGGGAGAGGTAGATGGAATTTCTGGTGTAGGGGTAAAATCCGTAGAGATCAGAAGGAATACCGATTGCGAAGGCGATCTACTGGAACATTATTGACGCTGAGACGCGAAAGCGTGGGGAGCAAACAGGATTAGATACCCTGGTAGTCCACGCCCTAAACGATGTACACTAGTTGTTGTGAGGCTCGACCTTGCAGTAATGCAGTTAACACATTAAGTGTACCGCCTGGGGAGTACGGTCGCAAGATTAAAACTCAAAGGAATAGACGGGGACCCGCACAAGCGGTGGAGCATGTGGTTTAATTCGACGATACACGAAGAACCTTACCTGGACTTGACATAGTAAGAACTTTCTAGAGATAGATTGGTGTCTGCTTGCAGAAACTTATATACAGGTGCTGCACGGCTGTCGTCAGCTCGTGTCGTGAGATGTTGGGTTAAGTCCCGCAACGAGCGCAACCCTCGTCATTAGTTGCTAACAGTTCGGCTGAGAACTCTAATGAGACTGCCTACGCAAGTAGGAGGAAGGTGAGGATGACGTCAAGTCATCATGGCCCTTACGTCCAGGGCTACACACGTGCTACAATGGGGTATACAAAGAGCAGCAATACGGTGACGTGGAGCAAATCTCAAAAATATCTCCCAGTTCGGATTGTAGTCTGCAACTCGACTACATGAAGTTGGAATCGCTAGTAATCGTAGATCAGCTATGCTACGGTGAATACGTTCCCGGGTCTTGTACTCACCGCCCGTCACACCATGGGAGTTGAACTCATTCGAAGCGGGGATGCTAAAATAGCTACCTTCCACAGTGGATTCAGCGACTGGGGTGAAGTCGTAACAAGGTAACCGTAGGAGAACCTGCGGTTGGATCACCTCCTTTCAGAGATAAGAGATCAGATTCGTTTCTGATTTCAAATATCAAATAAAGAAAATGGCAAAGATTTTATATATTCGGTTTATAAAGATTATTTAAATAGGTAGTAGGGGCCTATAGCTCAGCTGGCTAGAGCGCTCGACTGATAATCGTGAGGTCCCAGGTTCAAGTCCTGGTAGGCCCACCATGATAATCTTATAATGTTGAATGTTAAATTTTAAATGTTGAATTAATTTTTTTAATTCAAAATTCAGAATTTAGAATTCAAAATTATTAGTCCCAGGGGAATTAGCTCAGCTGGGAGAGCGCCTGCTTTGCACGCAGGAGGTCAGCGGTTCGATCCCGCTATTCTCCACCACCTATTTTAGAGTTCAGTAATCAGAGTTCAGTGCTCAGAAGATAGAATTTAAAGTTCAGTTATAATAATTTAGCTTGAGAGTAAAATTAAATATAAGTTCAAATTAGTTTGAATTTATATTTGATTTTCGAATCAAAACTTTTAGAGAAATCTAAAATGATATTTAAAAATATAATGTTAAAGTCTTTAATTTTTTCGTTTAATTTACGTTCGAAAGAACATAATTTAAAAACAAAAATTTAATTATCTAAAAATTGTTACCTTGAAAAAACTTGTTTTTTTAAGATAATTTGAAATAGATAGAACACAACTAATTTTATTAAGATGTAAGAGTTGATGATTAGATTCATTAATTTAAATATGTTTAATAAGATAGTAGCCAAAGAATAATTATCAAAAATGCGACAGAATTTAATTCTGTTTATTAATAAGCTATTAAGGGCTAATGGTGGATGCCTAGATTGTAAGAGGCGATGAAGGACGTATTAGGCTGCGATAAGCCCCGGGGAGCTGCCAAAGAGCTTTGATCCGAGGATTTCCGAATGGGGCAACCCAGTATAATGAGAATTATATTACCCTGCGGGGAGCTAACCTGGTGAAGTGAAACATCTCAGTAGCCAGAGGAAGAGAAATCAAACGAGATTCCGTCAGTAGCGGCGAGCGAACGCGGATTAGGACAAACCCAATGCTTGCATTGGGGGTTGTAGGACCATGATATGAGACTAAAGAAGATAGATGAAATACTTGGAAAAGTGTAGCATAGAAGGTGAAACTCCTGTAATTTAAATTTTCAATAGCTCTAATGGTATCCTGAGTAGGTCGGAACACGTGATATTTTGACTGAAACTGGGGGGACCACCCTCCAATCCTAAATACTACTTACAAATCGATAGTGAACAAGTACCGTGAGGGAAAGGTGAAAAGTACTCCAGCGAGGAGAGTGAAATAGAACCTGAAACCATTAGCTTACAATCATTCAGAGCCCTATGATTTATCAGGGTGATGGACTGCCTTTTGCATAATGAGCCTGCGAGTTGTGGTGTCTGGCAAGGTTAAGTCAAGTACGAAGCCGTAGCGAAAGCGAGTCTTAATAGGGCGAAATAGGGTCCCCATTAAGAACTTTATGTTCTTAATGGGTTCCCTTAGTCAGATGCTGCAGACCCGAAACGAAGTGATCTATCCATGAGCAGGTTGAAGCTGGTGTAAGAGCCAGTGGAGGACCGAACCCGCAGGCGTTGAAAAGTCTTGGGATGACTTGTGGATAGGGGTGAAAGGCCAATCAAACTTCGTGATAGCTGGTTCTCTCCGAAATATATTTAGGTATAGCCTTGTGTTGTAGCATATAGGGGTAGAGCACTGAATGGGCTAGGGCTGCTTACCGCGGTACCAAACCCTATCAAACTATGAATACTATATGTGGAATCACAGGAGTCAGGCGGTGGGTGATAAAATCCATCGTCGAGAGGGGAACAACCCAGACTAACAGCTAAGGTCCCAAAGTCACATCTAAGTGGAAAACGATGTGGAGTTACTGTGACAACCAGGAGGTTGGCTTAGAAGCAGCCATCCTTTAAAGAAAGCGTAACAGCTCACTGGTCTAGTGATTCTGCGCGGAAAATATAACGGGGCTAAGATGTGCACCGAAGCTTTAGATTCGAATTTATTCGAGTGGTAGGAGAGCGTTCTATTCAGCGTTGAAGATGTACCGGTAAGGAGCGTTGGAGCGGATAGAAGTGAGCATGCAGGCATGAGTAGCGATAATTGAGGTGAGAATCCTCAACGCCGAAAACCCAAGGTTTCCTACGCGATGCTCGTCATCGTAGGGTTAGTCGGGTCCTAAGTCGAGTCCGAAAGGGGTAGACGATGGCAAATTGATTAATATTTCAATACCAACATACAAGCGCGATGTGGGGACGCATAGAGTTAGTCGAGCTCACTGATGGAATAGTGGGTCGAAGGACGTAGGCTGTTACTTAGGCAAATCCGGGTAACGTTAGGCCGAGATCTTACAGGCTCTTGACACTCTTCGGAGGAGATGGAGAATCGATGATACTGTCGTGCCAAGAAAAGCCACTAAGTATATTGTATGTTGCCCGTACCGTAAACCGACACAGGTGGGTGGGATGAGTATTCTAAGGCGCGTGGAAGAACCCTGGTTAAGGAACTCTGCAAACTAGCACCGTATCTTCGGTATAAGGTGTGCCTACTTTGGTATAGGAACTTGCTTCCAAAAGCTAGAGAGGTTGCAACAAAGAGTCCCTCCCGACTGTTTACCAAAAACACAGCACTTTGCTAACACGTAAGTGGATGTATAAGGTGTGACGCCTGCCCGGTGCTCGAAGGTTAACTGATGATATCAGCGCAAGCGAAGCATTTGATTGAAGCCCGAGTAAACGGCGGCCGTAACTATAACGGTCCTAAGGTAGCGAAATTCCTTGTCGGTTAAATACCGACCTGCATGAATGGCGTAACGAGATGGGAGCTGTCTCAACCAGGGATCCAGTGAAATTGTAGTGGAGGTGAAAATTCCTCCTACCCGCGGAAAGACGGAAAGACCCCGTGCACCTTTACTACAGCTTGACACTGTAGCTTGGATATTCATGTGCAGGATAGGTGGGAGGCTATGATATATGGACGCAAGTACATATGGAGCCATCCTTGAGATACCACCCTTGAATATTTGAGTTACTAACTGCGACGAGTCAACCTCGTTCAGGACAATGTCTGGTGGGTAGTTTGACTGGGGCGGTCGCCTCCTAAAAAGTAACGGAGGCTTACAAAGGTTAGTTCATGGCGGATGGAAATCGCCAGTTGAGTATAATGGCATAAACTAGCTTGACTGTGAGACATACAAGTCGAACAGAGACGAAAGTCGGTCATAGTGATCCGGTGGTTCTGTGTGGAAGGGCCATCGCTCAAAGGATAAAAGGTACGCCGGGGATAACAGGCTGATCTCCCCCAAGAGCTCACATCGACGGGGAGGTTTGGCACCTCGATGTCGGCTCATCGCATCCTGGGGCTGAAGTAGGTCCCAAGGGTATGGCTGTTCGCCATTTAAAGCGGTACGCGAGCTGGGTTCAGAACGTCGTGAGACAGTTCGGTCCCTATCTTCCGTGGGCGTAGGAAAGTTGAAGAGATTTGTCCCTAGTACGAGAGGACCGGGATGAACGTACCACTGGTGTACCAATTGTTCTGCCAAGAGCATCGTTGGGTAGCTACGTACGGATGTGATAAGAGCTGAAAGCATCTAAGCTCGAAGCCAACTCTAAGATTAACTTTCCCTGAAGTTCCCAGTAAGACTAACTGGTTGATAGGCTAGATGTGTAAGCGTTGTAAGACGTTTAGCTGACTAGTACTAATAGAACGTTTGGCTTATTTTATATTCTTTGGTTTACTATCTTATTAAATATATGAGAAACGTTATTAAAAGTGAACTGCTTCACTTTTATAGTTTCGGAACCGTAGCTTTTATGCTTATGCATAAGCGCAGGATATATTTAATAAACAAATTGTGTTTTTTTTAGAAAGAACAAAAGACTTTAACATTATTTTTTCTTAACTCTAGCATAGAGTTGAGTGTTAAGTATAATTTACTTAATTTGGGTTTTAATTCAAAATTCAAAATTAAGCATTCAAAATTAAATTTAACACTCAACTTTGCTGGTGGCTATAGAGAAGTGGAAATACCCAGTCCCATTCCGAACCTGGAAGTCAAGCACTTCATCGCCGATAATACTGCCGGGTCCCCTGGTGGAAACGTAGGCCGCTGCCAGCTCTTGAGTTTATTTACTTAAGCTTTTACTTATTCATACTCTTTGAGTATTTTTAGGTAGAAGCTTTTTTTTAGGGCTTTTTTTAGGTTTAAACTACTAATATTCCAATAACTAATACACCAATTATTGTTTTATCTTTTAATATTTACAATTCACATTTATCACTAATAATCCCATACCCAATCCCAAACGAATTACTTATTGTATCTTTCCCTATTTTATTTGATAATCTATTAATTAGTGACTTAAATGCTGAACTTGAAACTTCTTTATCTGACCAAATTTGCTTGATAATATCTTCATTTTTGACAAACTTATTTTTATTTATTAAAAACAGTTCTAATAATCGTGATTCGTTTTTTGTTAGAGATTGTTTTTTATCTAAAATTGTTATGCTTTTATCTACATAGTTATAAATTATATCATTTGTAATTATCGTTTTTATTTCCCCACTATTTAATATATTTTTTGCAGATAGATTTAATGCATGTATTAGTTTATTAATATCAACAGGTTTAAGTAAATAATCTATTAAATTTAGTTTAATAGCTTCAATTAAAATATCTGTTTCTTTATTTTCTGTGATTATTATAATTGGCATCGATTTGTTTTTTTTTCTAAGGTTTTTTACAAAAGACAATCCAGAGGATTCTTTTAAATTTATATCAATAATCAAAATACTAGGAAATGATTTTTCATATATTTTATTGGCATTTATTAATGAATTTGTATTAAGTACCTCTTTAAAAAAAAGGCGTAAAATATTCTCTATTTTTTTATATGAGGAATCTACCTCAGATATAAACAAAACATCAAGTTGTTTTAATATTTTTTTTAGTGATAAATTCATAATTTATTATAACACAAAAAAATAATAAATTTTGAAAATGAAACTACTTTGCAACTCTTTTTTATATATTATACGAGTATAAAATAATCCAATTACAAAAGGGTATGCAATGATCTCTATAAACAAATATGGTGAGAATATAGATTTATCGAATATAGAAGCTGTAAAGAAAATAAAATCATTTTCTTTAGATGGTTTAGTTCTTGATAAAGCACTTATTATTGAAGTACAAAAAGGTACAAAATTTTCTACTACTTTACAAGAAGAAGATTTAAAAATAGAATTTAAAGATGCAGATGGAAATATCTTTGAATTAATTCTTAAAAATATGGCTAATCTATTAGCTCAAAATGATGGAACTCAATTAGTTGAAATAATAGAAGCTGGAACTGAAAAAGTATTAGCTAGTATTACAGATATTAATTCTGCTCTTGAAGCAGCAGCAGCAGGTCCAGCAGCAGCAGGTCCAGCAGCAGCTAATACAAATTCTGATAGTGCAGCCAATTCTGGTCTTAATGATGATGAATTAAACTTACAAAATGAAACTTATAACAATTTAGTTGTAGAGGATGATTTAGCTGAAGATGCTCCTGCTACAGTAGCTCAAACTACAAGATTTAATTTTGCACCAATAATCGCAACAATTGCAACACAAAGTGTAGCTGAAGATGGAAGTACAACAATTACTTTTATAGCTTCTGATATTGATGGTGATACTTTAACTTCAAGTGCAACAGCAACAAATGGAACAGTAAGTATTTCAGGAAATGTAATAACATATACTCCAAATGCAAATTTCAATGGAAGTGATTTAATTACATTAAATGTAAATGATGGAACGACAACTACAACTCAAACAATTAATGTAACAGTAAGTCCTGTAAATGATGCACCAATAATCGCAACAATTGCAACACAAACAGTAGCTGAAGATGGAAGTACAACAATTACTTTTATAGCTTCTGATATTGATGGTGATACTTTAACTTCAAGTGCAACAGCAACAAATGGAACAGTAAGTATCTTAGGAAATGTAATAACATATACTCCAAATGCAAATTTCAATGGAAGTGATTTAATTACATTAAATGTAAATGATGGAACGACAACTACAACTCAAACAATTAATGTAACAGTAAGTCCTGTAAATGATGCACCAATAATCGCAACAATTGCAACACAAACAGTAGATGAAGATGGAAGTACAACAATTACTTTTATAGCTTCTGATATTGATGGTGATACTTTAACTTCAAGTGCAACAGCAACAAATGGAACAGTAAGTATTTCAGGAAATGTAATAACATATACTCCAAATGCAAATTTCAATGGAAGTGATTTAATTACATTAAATGTAAATGATGGAACGACAACTACAACTCAAACAATTAATGTAACAGTAAGTCCTGTAAATGATGCACCAATAATCGCAACAATTGCAACACAAACAGTAGATGAAGATGGAAGTACAACAATTACTTTTATAGCTTCTGATATTGATGGTGATACTTTAACTTCAAGTGCAACAGCAACAAATGGAACAGTAAGTATTTCAGGAAATGTAATAACATATACTCCAAATGCAAATTTCAATGGAAGTGATTTAATTACATTAAATGTAAATGATGGAAGTGTAACTACAACTCAAACAATTAATGTAACAGTAAGTCCTGTAAATGATGCACCAATAATCGCAACAATTGCAACACAAACAGTAGATGAAGATGGAAGTACAACAATTACTTTTATAGCTTCTGATATTGATGGTGATACTTTAACTTCAAGTGCAACAGCAACAAATGGAACAGTAAGTATTTCAGGAAATGTAATAACATATACTCCAAATGCAAATTTCAATGGAAGTGATTTAATTACATTAAATGTAAATGATGGAACGACAACTACAACTCAAACATTTAATGTAACAGTAAGTCCTGTAAATGATGCACCTGTAATTGCACTAATTTCAACGCAAACAGTAAATGAAGATGAATCACAAACAATCACTTTCACAGCTTCAGATATCGATGGTGATACTCTAACTTCAAGTGTAACAGCTACAAATGGAACTGCAACTGTATTAGGAAATGAAATCACATTTACTCCAACAAAAGATTTCAATGGAACAGCGACTGTAACATTAACAGTAAATGATGGAACGACAACTACAACTCAAACATTTAATGTAACAGTAAGTCCTGTAAATGATGCACCTGTAATTGCACTAATTTCAACGCAAACAGTAAATGAAGATGAATCACAAACAATCACTTTCACAGCTTCAGATATCGATGGTGATACTCTAACTTCAAGTGTAACAGCTACAAATGGAACTGCAACTGTATTAGGAAATGAAATCACATTTACTCCAACAAAAGATTTCAATGGAACAGCGACTGTAACATTAACAGTAAATGATGGAACGACAACTACAACTCAAACATTTAATGTAACAGTAAGTCCTGTAAATGATGCACCTGTAATTGCACTAATTTCAACGCAAACAGTAAATGAAGATGAATCACAAACAATCACTTTCACAGCTTCAGATATCGATGGTGATACTCTAACTTCAAGTGTAACAGCTACAAATGGAACTGCAACTGTATTAGGAAATGAAATCACATTTACTCCAACAAAAGATTTCAATGGAACAGCGACTGTAACATTAACAGTAAATGATGGAACGACAACTACAACTCAAACATTTAATGTAACAGTAAGTCCTGTAAATGATGCACCTGTAATTGCACTAATTTCAACGCAAACAGTAAATGAAGATGAATCACAAACAATCACTTTCACAGCTTCAGATATCGATGGTGATACTCTAACTTCAAGTGTAACAGCTACAAATGGAACTGCAACTGTATTAGGAAATGAAATCACATTTACTCCAACAAAAGATTTCAATGGAACAGCGACTGTAACATTAACAGTAAATGATGGAACGACAACTACAACTCAAACATTTAATGTAACAGTAAGTCCTGTAAATGATGCACCTGTAATTGCACTAATTTCAACGCAAACAGTAAATGAAGATGAATCACAAACAATCACTTTCACAGCTTCAGATATCGATGGTGATACTCTAACTTCAAGTGTAACAGCTACAAATGGAACTGCAACTGTATTAGGAAATGAAATCACATTTACTCCAACAAAAGATTTCAATGGAACAGCGACTGTAACATTAACAGTAAATGATGGAACGACAACTACAACTCAAACATTTAATGTAACAGTAAGTCCTGTAAATGATGCACCTGTAATTGCACTAATTTCAACGCAAACAGTAAATGAAGATGAATCACAAACAATCACTTTCACAGCTTCAGATATCGATGGTGATACTCTAACTTCAAGTGTAACAGCTACAAATGGAACTGCAACTGTATTAGGAAATGAAATCACATTTACTCCAACAAAAGATTTCAATGGAACAGCGACTGTAACATTAACAGTAAATGATGGAACGACAACTACAACTCAAACATTTAATGTAACAGTAAGTCCTGTAAATGATGCACCTGTAATTGCACTAATTTCAACGCAAACAGTAAATGAAGATGAATCACAAACAATCACTTTCACAGCTTCAGATATCGATGGTGATACTCTAACTTCAAGTGTAACAGCTACAAATGGAACTGCAACTGTATTAGGAAATGAAATCACATTTACTCCAACAAAAGATTTCAATGGAACAGCGACTGTAACATTAACAGTAAATGATGGAACGACAACTACAACTCAAACATTTAATGTAACAGTAAGTCCTGTAAATGATGCACCTGTAATTGCACTAATTTCAACGCAAACAGTAAATGAAGATGAATCACAAACAATCACTTTCACAGCTTCAGATATCGATGGTGATACTCTAACTTCAAGTGTAACAGCTACAAATGGAACTGCAACTGTATTAGGAAATGAAATCACATTTACTCCAACAAAAGATTTCAATGGAACAGCGACTGTAACATTAACAGTAAATGATGGAACGACAACTACAACTCAAACATTTAATGTAACAGTAAGTCCTGTAAATGATGCACCTGTAATTGCACTAATTTCAACGCAAACAGTAAATGAAGATGAATCACAAACAATCACTTTCACAGCTTCAGATATCGATGGTGATACTCTAACTTCAAGTGTAACAGCTACAAATGGAACTGCAACTGTATTAGGAAATGAAATCACATTTACTCCAACAAAAGATTTCAATGGAACAGCGACTGTAACATTAACAGTAAATGATGGAACGACAACTACAACTCAAACATTTAATGTAACAGTAAGTCCTGTAAATGATGCACCAATAATCGCAACAATTGCAACACAAACAGTAGCTGAAGATGGAAGTACAACAATTACTTTTATAGCTTCTGATATTGATGGTGATACTTTAACTTCAAGTGCAACAGCAACAAATGGAACAGTAAGTATCTTAGGAAATGTAATAACATATACTCCAAATGCAAATTTCAATGGAAGTGATTTAATTACATTAAATGTAAATGATGGAACGACAACTACAACTCAAACAATTAATGTAACAGTAAGTCCTGTAAATGATGCACCAATAATCGCAACAATTGCAACACAAACAGTAGATGAAGATGGAAGTACAACAATTACTTTTATAGCTTCTGATATTGATGGTGATACTTTAACTTCAAGTGCAACAGCAACAAATGGAACAGTAAGTATTTCAGGAAATGTAATAACATATACTCCAAATGCAAATTTCAATGGAAGTGATTTAATTACATTAAATGTAAATGATGGAACGACAACTACAACTCAAACAATTAATGTAACAGTAAGTCCTGTAAATGATGCACCAATAATCGCAACAATTGCAACACAAACAGTAGATGAAGATGGAAGTACAACAATTACTTTTATAGCTTCTGATATTGATGGTGATACTTTAACTTCAAGTGCAACAGCAACAAATGGAACAGTAAGTATTTCAGGAAATGTAATAACATATACTCCAAATGCAAATTTCAATGGAAGTGATTTAATTACATTAAATGTAAATGATGGAACGACAACTACAACTCAAACATTTAATGTAACAGTAAGTCCTGTAAATGATGCACCTGTAATTGCACTAATTTCAACGCAAACAGTAAATGAAGATGAATCACAAACAATCACTTTCACAGCTTCAGATATCGATGGTGATACTCTAACTTCAAGTGTAACAGCTACAAATGGAACTGCAACTGTATTAGGAAATGAAATCACATTTACTCCAACAAAAGATTTCAATGGAACAGCGACTGTAACATTAACAGTAAATGATGGAACGACAACTACAACTCAAACATTTAATGTAACAGTAAGTCCTGTAAATGATGCACCTGTAATTGCACTAATTTCAACGCAAACAGTAAATGAAGATGAATCACAAACAATCACTTTCACAGCTTCAGATATCGATGGTGATACTCTAACTTCAAGTGTAACAGCTACAAATGGAACTGCAACTGTATTAGGAAATGAAATCACATTTACTCCAACAAAAGATTTCAATGGAACAGCGACTGTAACATTAACAGTAAATGATGGAACGACAACTACAACTCAAACATTTAATGTAACAGTAAGTCCTGTAAATGATGCACCTGTAATTGCACTAATTTCAACGCAAACAGTAAATGAAGATGAATCACAAACAATCACTTTCACAGCTTCAGATATCGATGGTGATACTCTAACTTCAAGTGTAACAGCTACAAATGGAACTGCAACTGTATTAGGAAATGAAATCACATTTACTCCAACAAAAGATTTCAATGGAACAGCGACTGTAACATTAACAGTAAATGATGGAACGACAACTACAACTCAAACATTTAATGTAACAGTAAGTCCTGTAAATGATGCACCTGTAATTGCACTAATTTCAACGCAAACAGTAAATGAAGATGAATCACAAACAATCACTTTCACAGCTTCAGATATCGATGGTGATACTCTAACTTCAAGTGTAACAGCTACAAATGGAACTGCAACTGTATTAGGAAATGAAATCACATTTACTCCAACAAAAGATTTCAATGGAACAGCGACTGTAACATTAACAGTAAATGATGGAACGACAACTACAACTCAAACATTTAATGTAACAGTAAGTCCTGTAAATGATGCACCTGTAATTGCACTAATTTCAACGCAAACAGTAAATGAAGATGAATCACAAACAATCACTTTCACAGCTTCAGATATCGATGGTGATACTCTAACTTCAAGTGTAACAGCTACAAATGGAACTGCAACTGTATTAGGAAATGAAATCACATTTACTCCAACAAAAGATTTCAATGGAACAGCGACTGTAACATTAACAGTAAATGATGGAACGACAACTACAACTCAAACATTTAATGTAACAGTAAGTCCTGTAAATGATGCACCTGTAATTGCACTAATTTCAACGCAAACAGTAAATGAAGATGAATCACAAACAATCACTTTCACAGCTTCAGATATCGATGGTGATACTCTAACTTCAAGTGTAACAGCTACAAATGGAACTGCAACTGTATTAGGAAATGAAATCACATTTACTCCAACAAAAGATTTCAATGGAACAGCGACTGTAACATTAACAGTAAATGATGGAACGACAACTACAACTCAAACATTTAATGTAACAGTAAGTCCTGTAAATGATGCACCTGTAATTGCACTAATTTCAACGCAAACAGTAAATGAAGATGAATCACAAACAATCACTTTCACAGCTTCAGATATCGATGGTGATACTCTAACTTCAAGTGTAACAGCTACAAATGGAACTGCAACTGTATTAGGAAATGAAATCACATTTACTCCAACAAAAGATTTCAATGGAACAGCGACTGTAACATTAACAGTAAATGATGGAACGACAACTACAACTCAAACATTTAATGTAACAGTAAGTCCTGTAAATGATGCACCTGTAATTGCACTAATTTCAACGCAAACAGTAAATGAAGATGAATCACAAACAATCACTTTCACAGCTTCAGATATCGATGGTGATACTCTAACTTCAAGTGTAACAGCTACAAATGGAACTGCAACTGTATTAGGAAATGAAATCACATTTACTCCAACAAAAGATTTCAATGGAGATGCAACAGTAACCTTAACAGTAAATGATGGAAAAGTAACTACAACTCAAACATTTAATGTAATAGTAACTCCTACAAATGATGCACCAATAGTATCTTTTTCTGATATCACTGTTTCTGAATCAGCTCTTACATATGCTACTGAAGAAATCTTACAAACTATAGTTACAGATGCTGATGGTAAAATAACTTTAAATATCTCTACTTCAAATAGTACAATAGTTGGATTATTTAATCAATTTGATGTTGAATCACTTGTTAAAAATAGTATTTTATCACTATTACCAGATAATTATGAAGATAATATAACATTAGATATAGATACAAGTGTTTCAGGAACGGTTACAGTAAATGCTCAAATTACAGGTTTACCTTCAAATCCTTTTTTATCAGTTATTTCTCAAGCAAATCTAAAACTTGTATTACTTGATCATTTAGGAACTGCATTTAATTTACCACTTGAAAATGCTGTTTATACAGGTCAAATAACTGTAAGTGATGTAGATAATTTAAGCGATGTTACTCTTTCTTTAGGTGAGGTTAGCATGAAAGTTACTACTACAAATTCATATTTAATTACGCTTTTTGAACAATTAACAACTGCAACTCCTAGTTTAGCTTATATCCAAGATTTAGCAACTGATTTGATAAATGGAAATATTTCTATATCAACAACGGCATCTAAAACTATAAATATTCCTACACTTGCTGTGGATGCTCTTAAAACAGCTGGATTATTAAATATTACATTAGATGATAATGGAGAATATAAAATTATTTCACCACTATTTAATACAATGAAAGGAAGTGATAGTATTGAAATTTCATTTGATTATACTGCAAATGATGGAATAGATGATTCTAATAAAGGAACAACAACTGTTACAATTACTGGAGTAAATGATGCTCCTATTGCAGTTACTGATAGTGTAGATACTGAGATTGCATTTGGTGAAACTACTTATGAAGGTACACTTCCTGGATCGTATATTGTTAATATGTTAACTGATGTGTTAGGAAATATTAATTTATCAAATGGATTAACAGGTATTATTGATATTGATGAAGTTTTAACTGCAGTAAAAGAAAGTGTAGATATAAATATAGATACAAGTACCTTGTCAACTACTCTTGTACCTGGATTATCAGCATTAATTTTAGATAAAGCTACAGGTGGGCAACTTGAAACTTTACCAGATACTATTAAAACTCAAATAGAAACTGTTTTAGGTGATTTAAGTGGAACTGAAGAAGAATCTTTGGAAACTGCTATTGACACATTTATTACTTCAGTTATGAATGGTACATCTGTAAATGATGCTTTAGTTCCATTTGGACTTAATATTATTGGACTATATAGTACAAAATTGAATGCCCTTCAGAGTGATATTCAAACTGCAGTTACTGACTCAATAGAAACAACAACAAATGAACAAGCTTTAATTTATACAAAACAAAGTTTTATTGATGTGTTCGCTAATTCTTCAGATACTAAACCTGATATTACTTTTGATGCTTCTTCATTAGAGATTGCATTAAAAAAATATTTAGAAAGTGATAGGACTGCTTCTGATGAAGCAACATTTGGAAATGAATTATTTGCAAGTATTAATAATATAAATCAAACGGAGTTAGTTGCACTATCAACTAACACAGCATTAATGGCAAGTCCAGCTATAAGTCAAGAATCAAAAGATTTATTCAATTATTTAGCAACAAATAATATAACATTAAATGCGTACATTATATCTTTATCTACAGCTGCAAAAGTGGATGCAGAAAATGATATTAATACTAATGAAACTACAATTGAAGCTTTAGCTATCGCATCAATGAAAATAGCTATAAAAGATGCAATTGAAAATAATCTTGGTGATGCTACAGGTACAAATGATACTTTATTAACAACTTCAATTAATACTTTTGTAACTTCATATATTGCTGCAAATGAAAATTCAACTCAAGAAAATAGTGCACTTTTAGAACTACAAAAAGATATAGTAAAAATCTATATAGCAAATCCTTTAACTGTTGAATTAAATCCTATTATAACAATTGCAAATGCAATAACTATTGATCCAAATGATATTGATTTATCTACAATAACAGCTGATTCGATTTTGACTAAGGTTATTAGTGAACTTGGACTTACAAATATTGATATAACTACAATGGTAAATCCAATTTTACAGTCAACTATAACAGAGTTGAAAACTTTTGTTTCAAGTTTAAGTTTATCTCAACTAGCAAATGATCCTGATGCAATTGTAAATACATTTAAAGATCTTTTAACTGTAGTGTTCAATATTATAGATGATAGTATTGATACAGTTTTCTCTAAAGATAATACACCTATAGATGACGCATTATTACTGAGTACTTTAAAATCAGTTCTATCAGATGAAATTTCTACAGCTTTATCTACAACATTACAAACATTGATTTCTCAGTTATCAAGTGCTGGAGTGGATTCAACAATTTTAAGTTCATTACCAAATGAAATAAATGATTATCTAGTGACAGAGATTACAAAAGATTTAAGTTTTGATATTGAAGGTATGAAAGATATTGCCCTTGAATCAATCTTCACTCAACTAGGTCTTGACACTGGATTATTAGAAGAAGCAGCAAGAGATCTTATTGCTGAGAAAATGGTTGAGGATGTATTTACAAGATTAAGTATGGATGAGGATTTACTTGATATTGCAACGTTAGCTTATAAAGTAGATGGTGATGTAATTACAACTGTTTATAATGAATTTGGAGTTGACGTAACAAACACATTGACTACTCCTACAACTGTAACTGTTGATTCTGATGGTTCATATACAGTTACTAACTCTTCATTTGCTACTATGAATACTCTTTATGAAGTAAAAGTAGAATTTTCTTATGTTGTAAATGATGGAATTGAAGACAGTGAAGCTAAAGCTGTGACTTTAAATATTTCATTAGCTGATTCTTCTGTTTCAGATGGTCATATTGCAGGTGCCCTTGTATTTGAAGATTTAGATGGCGATAAAACATTTGATGATGGTGAAAAATCGACTTATACAGATGCAAATGGTGATTTCTATTTGGCTGGTGTTACAGGACCTCTTGTTGCTATTGGTGGAACTGATATTTCAACTGGACTTGCATTTACTGGAACTTTAACAGCACCTACTGGTTCTACTGTTTTAAGTCCACTTACTACTCTTGTTCAAAGTTTAATGGAATTAGATTCTACTTTATCTGTAGAAGAAGCTTCAAGTAAAGTAAAAACTTCATTAGGTATTGATTCAAGTATTGATTTAACAACTTATGATTCATACGCTATTGCAACAGATTCTACATCAAGTGAAGCAGCAAAAGAAACTGCAAAAGAAACTGCAAATTCAGTTCAAAAAATCGCAGTTCAATTAGTGATTCTAATGACACAAGAAAGTTCAGCTTTAGATTCTATTACTGATATGATTAATGATTCTGATAATATAGATTTAACATCAGTTGAAAATATTACTACTATTTTAGGAACAAGTGATACAAATATTATCAATGCAATATCAAATTTAAATCAAGCAGTAAATAATGCTTCTTTAGTTTCAGTAGAAGATATTTCAAAAGTTCAAACTTTAGTAAAAGATGTTATAGAATCTGCACAAGATGGAACAGTTTTATCAGTAAATGAAATCTCTGCACAAGCAAGTGAAGTGGTAGTAAATAAATTACCAGTAGTAACTATAGTTTCTACATTAGCTGCAAATGAAGATCAATCAACTGCACTTGCATTTACACTAAGTGATGAAGATGGAATAATAGAAGAAATTACAGCAAGTGCAGAAAATGGAACAGTAAGTATAGATGGTTCTGAAATCATATATCTTTCAAACAAAGATTATAACGGAACAGATATTATTACTATAATTGCAACAGATGATGATGGTGCAAGTGTTAGAAAAACTATAAGTGTAACAGTAACTCCTACAAATGATGCTCCAACTCTTACAGTTGTAAGTAGCACAACAGTAGCTGAAGATGGAAGTAAAACAATCACATTTGTAGCTTCTGATATAGATGGTGATACTCTAACTTCAAATGTAAGTGCAACAAATGGAACAGCTGTAATAAGTGGAAATGAAATCACATTTATTCCAAGTGCAAATTATAATGGATCTGCAATTATTACATTAACTACAAATGATGGAATACTTACAACTACAAGTATAATAAATGTAACAGTAAATCCAGTAAATGATGCACCAACAATAGAAACAATCTTAACACAAACAGTAGATGAAGATGGAAGTAAAACAATCACTTTTGTTGCAAGTGATATTGATGGTGATACTTTAACTCCAAGTGTAACAGCTACAAATGGAACTGCAACTGTATTAGGGAATGAAATCACATTTACTCCAACAAAAGATTTCAATGGAGATGCAACTGTAACATTAACAGTTGATGACTTAAATGGTGGAGTAGTAACTCAAACATTTAATGTAACAGTAAGTCCTGTAAATGATGCACCTGTAATTGCACTAATTTCAACGCAAACAGTAAATGAAGATGAATCACAAACAATCACTTTCACAGCTTCAGATATCGATGGTGATACTCTAACTTCAAGTGTAACAGCTACAAATGGAACTGCAACAGTATTAGGAAATGTAATTACGTTTACATCAACAAAAGATTTCAATGGAGATGCAACAGTAACCTTAACAGTAAATGATGGAACGACAACTACAACTCAAACAATTAATGTAACAGTAAGTGCAGTAAATGATGCACCAACAATCGCAACAATTGCAACACAAACAGTAGCTGAAGATGGAATTAAAACTATTGCTTTCACAGCTTCAGATATTGATGGTGATACTCTAACTTCAAGTGTAAAAGCTACAAATGGAACGGCAAAAATAATAGATGGTCAAATAGAATTTACTCCAACAGAAGATTTCAATGGGACTGCTACGGTAACATTAACAGTAAATGATGGAACAACAACTACTTCTCAGACATTTAATGTAACAGTAAGTCCTACTAATGATGCTCCAACAATAGAAGTTGTTGAATCTGCAATTGTAAATAAAAATAATGATAAATCAATTACTTTTATGGCTTTAGATATTGATAGTGATTTAACTACTACAGCAACAGCTTTAGAAGGTACAGTTGAAGTAAATGGAAATATAGTTACTTATACGCCAAATAAAGACTATGTAGGAACTGATACTATTACTTTAACTACTACTGATGGTGAGTTTAGTGCTACAAAAACTATTGGATTAACTGTAAATAATAGTAATGATAATCCTATTGTTCTAGAAAGTGATTTAGATACGCTAATTGTATATGGTACTTCTTATGAAAATTCAGTTTATAAAGGTATTTTAGAAACTGTTGATGGCTTAAATGATAATCAGATATTTACATTAGGTTCAAATTCAAGTGTTACTGTAAATGGAGTGGATGTTACTTCTTCAATCGGTAACTTAGGTTCAGTTGTAGTTACAAGTACAGGTGAATTTATTCTAAATTCTACATACTTTAATTCACTTGCAAAAGGTTATGTAATGAAAATTTCATTTGATGTAATTGCAAGTGATGGTGAAAATGATGATATAACAAAAACTGTTTCTTTAACAGTAACAGGTACAAATGATGCACCAGTTATCTCTACATTATTTACTAATAGTGGCAATGAAAATACTATTTTAACAGGACAAATATCTGCAAGTGATGTGGATATAGTTTTAGGAACAAATGGTTTACCAAAGAGCGTATTAACATATTCAACAACAAGTACTTTAGGAGAATTTAGTTTAAATTCTACTACGGGAGCTTATACATTTGACACTAATTCTTATGATTATTTAAAAGATGGTGAAAAATTAGTTATAGAAATTCCTGTTAGTGTAACTGATGGAGTTGAAAAAGTAAATTCAATTTTAAAAATCACAATTACAGGTACAAATGATGCACCAATTACACAAGCAGATCAATTTGCATTATCAGAAGATTCTGTAGCTACATTTACAGCTTTAGAATTATTATCAAATGATAGTGATATTGATGGAGATAACTTAAGTTTAGTAAGTGTTTCAAACGCTTCTAATGGAATAGTTTCAATTGTAGATGGTAAAGTTGTATTTACTCCAGTTTCAAACTACGATGGAGTTGCAAGCTTTAATTATGTTGTTACAGATGGTATTAGTGAAGTTGAGGGAACAGTTAATTTAACAATCGATTCTGTAAATGATGCTCCAACTGCAAATGCTGATGTGGTAAAAGTTTTTGAAGATATTTCTGTAGATATTAATGTATTATTAAACGATACTGATGTGGAAATAAAAGATTTATCAATTCAATCATTTACTCAACCATCTTATGGAACAGTAACTTTAAATGATGATGGAACTTTAAAATATACTCCAGTTGCAAATGCATATGGATTAAGTGATAGCTTTGAATACACAATTAAAGATCAAGGTGGATTAACATCAACAGCAACTGTAAACTTAACAATAACAGGAACAAATGATGCTCCAATAGCTGTATCTCAAACTATAAATGAACAAGTTGATTCATTTGTTAGTTATGAGGGTTATTTACCTGGATCTATGATTTCTGCTTTAGGAAATCCACAAATTGATATTAAAGTAAGTGATTTAGTAAATACAGATACTATTACAGTAACTCCTACTTTCCCAGTTGTATCTGATGCACAAATCACTGCATTAAAAGCTGGAATAATTGTGTCTTTAGGAATTTTAAATAGTGATGGAACTTTAGGTACTAATGCGATTTCATACTTTGATCAAGATAAAATAAATAACTTAAAAACTGTAGTTGAACTTATCAAAGATGATGTTGATGCAAATAGATTATCTGATGGTAGCATTAATATGGGTTATGTAGGAATGAATTTAAATACATGGGTATCTGGAATTACTACAAAACTTATTAGTGAGTTTGAATTAGGTGCTCAAACACCTGCTGAAATCACTACATTTAATACTAATGTAATTAACTATTTATATGCTAATATGGCTGTATTAACAGGTGATACTGTAGATTTCAATAAAGTTGCAAAAGATATGTTAAATCTTGCAAAAACTGATTTTGGATTAACATTTACAGAAATTGTTAGCAACAATATTCCAGATTCATTAGTTACGGCAATTAGTAACTTAACAGCTGTAAACTCAACAGCTTTAGTTTCAGGTATAAACTTAGATTCAGCACTTAGTGCATATACAGAATCTAGTATTAGTGTTGATACTTCTGCTTTTGATTCTGTTAAAACACAGTTAAGTACATATTTAGCAACATTAAGCCCAAGTGATTTAAGTGATTCAAGTGTAGTTTTAGCTAAATTTACTTCAATATTAAACGGAATTGATTCTATCGTAGCAGGTCAATCTGATGCAGTTGAAACAAGTATAGATACTTTAATCACAGCACTTGAGCTACAAATTTCAAGTGATTTAAATAGTGCTTTAGATAATCAAATAGCTACAAATGTGACTGCTTTTGTGGACGCATTAATAGCTATAAATCCAACGATTAATACTACTACTTTAACTGCACAAATTAATTATGCTATTAGTTCATTAAACATTGCAGATGCTACAGTTGATATTTCTACTTCTCTTACTGCAAATGATATTAAAACTGCTGTATTATCTGACTTTGGTATTTTGGGTGATATCTCAACAGTGAGTGGAAAAGAAGCTGCGGCATTAACTTTAGCAGATGATTTATCTACTAGAGTAGGTATGGATGCAGATTTTGAAGACATTTCTACATTGACTTATTTCTTAACTGCTGATTCTGTTAATGCAACTATTGATGGAGTTGATATTTCAGATGTAAAGGTAACTATTGATCCAACAGGTGCATACTCAGTTACAAGTGATACTTTTGCAACACTTGATTCTTCTGATGATGTGAAAATTTCATTTGATTACTATCTAATGGATAAAACAGGTACTAAAAGTGAATCTGAAACTGTAAATTTAAATATTGATTTAACAGATTCTTATTCAACTGAGTCAGATGATTCTCAAACACTTGATATGGTGACATTACTTTCAAATACATCTGGATTAGATGAACTTGATATGACTTTAGGTGAACATATTTTAAGCAACTTCACACTTGATGATTTTGTTTCATTAACTGATGAAGATAATACACTTAAAATATTTGGTGATGGTGCAGATAAAATCTCTTTAGATTCAGCTCAAAACTGGACTCAAATGACGGGTTCTGATGGTGCGACTCCATATACAGATCCTGATGGATTCCATGTGTATACAACTACAAATGCAGCTTCTGAGACTTTAAAGCTTCTTATTGAAAACACAATTACAGTTGAAAATGTATAATTATTAGGCTAGAATTAGCCTAATAATTAAAAAGGAAAATTTAACTTGCTCTCAAAACTATTTAACAGTTTCAAAAAAACAAACCATACTCTACCTGATTTTTACACAACTGATTTGCATTCACATTTACTTCCTGCTATTGATGATGGTTCTAAATCTATGGAACAAAGTATCGAGATGATAAAAGAGCTAAAGGAAATGGGCTTTAAAAAGCTTATTACAACTCCTCATATTATGTCTCACAGATATCCAAATTCAAAAGATGGAATACTAAGATCTTTTGATGAACTTCAAGAAGAGCTTCATAAACAAAATATAGATATGTGTATGCAGGTTGCTAGTGAATACTATTATGATGAACATTTTATAGAGTTGATTAGAAAAAAAGATTTACTGACTTTTGGTGATAACAATGTACTTTTTGAGCTATCTTATACAACACCTGTATTTGGATTGGAGCAAAGTGCATTTGAGCTTTTAAGTTCTGGCTATAAACCTATTTTAGCCCATCCTGAACGATATTCATATTTTGCAGCAAACCCTGATAAATATCATCAAATAAAAGACATGGGATTGCTATTTCAAATCAATATAAACTCAACAAATGACTTCTATGGAAAATCTGCAAAAAAAGCAGTGAAATATCTAATAGACCAAGGTTTAGTAGATTTTGTAGGAAGTGATACACATAGACCAAAATATATAGAGTCTTTAAAACAAAGTATTGGAACGAAAATTTTTAGAAATATTGAAGAAAAGAATCAGATTAGAAACAACTACTTATAACGACATTTTTTAGGACACCTCTGGTCATTTCCCAAGACATCTTTCTGATTGGGAATCCAACTGAGATCCCCGGGTCAAGCCCGAGGATGACGAAAGCAGTCAAGCCCGAAGATAACGAATTTTGTCAAGTCTGATGACACATTTTGTCATTCCCAATAAACACTCTCGTCATTTCCAACAAAACCTCGTCATTCCCAACTTGATTGGGAATCTAAATAAATAATGTTATAATTTATTAAAAAAGAGAAAAAATGCAATCTTACATCTATATAATGACAAATATATCCAAATCAACACTATACATTGGAGTAACAAGTGATTTAGTGAAACGTGTTTATGAACATAAAAATGAAGTTTATGATGGGTTTTCTAAAAAATATAATACAAAGATACTTGTATATTATGAAATATATGATGATATCACTGAAGCAATAAAAAGAGAAAAACAGTTAAAAAAGTGGAATCGTAAGTGGAAAGAAGAGCTGATTGAAAAAATGAATTTTGAGTATAATGATTTGTATGAAGAAATATTATAGATCCCCGGGTCAAGCCCGAGGATGACGAAGATTGTCAAGTCTGATGATGACGAAGATTGTCAAGTCTGATGATGACGAAGATTGTCAAGCCCGAGGATGACGTGTTTGTCAAGTCGGATGATGACGTGTTTGTCAAGTCGGATGATGACGTGTTTGTCAAGTCGGATGAAAACTGTCATTCCCAACAAAACCTCGTCATTCCCAACTTGATTGGGAATCCAACTGAGATCCCCGGGTCAAGCCCGAGGATGACGAAGATTGTCAAGTCTGATGATGACGTGTTTTGACAAGTCGGATGATGACGTGTTTTGGCAAGTCGGATGATGACGTGTTTGTCAAGTCGGATGAAAACTGTCATTCCCAACAAAACCTCGTCATTCCCAACTTGATTGGGAATCCAACTGAGATCCCCGGGTCAAGCCCGAGGATGACGAAGATTGTCAAGTCTGATGATGACGAAGATTGTCAAGTCTGATGATGACGAAAGCAGTGAAATATCTAATAGACCAAGGTTTAGTAGATTTTGTAGGAAGTGATACCCATAGACCAAAATATATAGAGTCTTTAAAACAAAGTATTGGAACGAAAATTTTTAGAAATATTGAAGAAAAAAATATCATAAAAAATGCTTATTTGTAATACTCGAAGTATTATTAAAATCATTGACATTGTAAATACATTATGTTAAACTTATATTATGAAATTTGAATGGAATGAAGATAAAAATACTTTAAATAAGCAGAAGCATGGTATTTCTTTTGAAGAAGCAAAAGAAATTTTTGATGATGCTCTTCATATATCAAAATTAGATAAAAGATTCTCTTATTTTGAAGAAAGATGGATTAGCTTAGGTGCAAGTAAAACAAACAAAATTTTAGTTGTTGCTAATCTATTTTTTACTAATGAGGGAGAAGAAATCATACGTATTATTAGTGCAAGAAAAGCTAATAAACAAGAAAGGGAAAGCTATGAGAGATTCTAAACAAAGAGAAGAATTAGATAACTATGAATTAGAAGATAATTATGATTTTTCTGGTGGAATAAGAGGAAGATTTTATAAACCAAAAAAAGTACCCACTTCTATGAGACTAGATAACGATATTTTAATTTTTTTAAAAAAAGAAGCTAGTGAAAAAAAGATAGCATATCAAACATTAATAAATAATTTACTTCGAGAGCATATGCAAACGAGTGTTCATTAAAATACTCATCTAATAAGAAGAGTTTAACTCTTCTTATCTATTTTTATAATATTTGTCATTTCCATAACCATAACCATAACTAGAACCATATCCATATCCGTATTTTTCACCGATTTCTACGCCATTTAGTATCATTCCAAATGTATGTTGAGTGTGTTCTTTACTTAGTCTGTCTAGGTTTCTTACGAATTCTTTTCTTGTATATTCAGCTCTTGCAACTACAAATACGATATCTGAGTAGTTCATTAAAATCAAGGCATCTGTTACTAGTCCAACAGGTGGTGTATCAAATATCACATAATCGTATTTTGATTTTAGTATTTCTACAAAATCTTTCATTTTATCTGTTAAGATTAATTCAGATGGATTTGGAGGAAGGGTTCCTGTTGTAATCACATCTACATTTGTATCTTTAATATGATTTGTAACTTCTTCTAGAGTGTTTTGCTCTGTTAGGTAGTTACTAATACCAATAGTGTTATTTAGACCGAATTCTTTGTGTAAACTTGATTTTCTTAAGTCAAAATCTAAAACGATTACTTTTTTATCTGCTTGTGAAATAATTCTTGCTAAATTTCCTGAGATAGTAGTTTTCCCTTCTCCTGAAACAGAAGAGGTGATAGATATAATCTGACTTTTACTATGTCTTGGTAAAAACTGCAGATTTGTTCGTATTGCTCTATATGATTCATCTATAAGCTTAGCTGATTTTCTACTTTTATTATTTGGAATGATTCCATAAATAGGTATTGAGCTTAGTTTTTCTACTTCTTCTGAGTTTTTAACAGTATTGTTCATAAACTCTCTTACAAATGTTAAAGCAAGTCCTAAAATCATACCAAGGATGATACCAACTAAAACAATCAATGTTCTTTTTGGTTTTATAGGAGTTGTATCTTCAATAGCATCATCCAAAAGTCTAGAGTTTGAAATAGTTGAAGACTTCATAATCGCTGTTTCAGCTTTTTTCTCTAGTAAAAATGAGTATATTTTTTCATCAATACTGTAAAATCTAGTAAGTCTAGAAAGCTCTCTTTCTTGTTTTGGTAAAGATGCAATTGAAGAGTTGAACTTACCTATAATACCTTGTAAAGAAGCTTTTCTTTGACCAAGTTGTCTTAGGTTGTTGCTAATTGCTATTTTTATCGATCTTTTTAAGTTTGCGATATTTTGACTAGATTTTTGTGCATCAGGATGAAGATCTGTATAATCCACTAAAAGTGAAGACCTTTTTCCAACTTCTTCTTGAAGACTAGTTACTAGTGATCCTAAAGCTGGATCGGCGAAGTTTACAGAACCAATTGTAAGACCTGTTAAGTCTTGATTTGATATTATAAACTGCTCAAGATTTGCTAAAATGCTGATCTCTGTTTGTACTTCTTCTAGTTTTGCTTGGTATTCACTTAGTTGAGTTGTAGTTGCCATTGCTTGTTCATTTAGTCCTACAACTTTGTTGTCTTCTTTAAATGACTCTAACTTTGTTTCAGATTTTTTTAGTCTTTCATTTATAGATTCAAGTTGTGCATCAATAAACTCTAAAGTAAGGTTGGCTTCTTTTGTCTTTTGGTCTACTTCTACTTCCATATATGCTTTTGTTAAGGCATTTAAAATCTCTTTCGCTCTTAAACTAGCAGTATCTTGAAAACCAAGATTTAAAATAGTTGCATTTTTAGATGGTTGAGCAACTGAAATGTTACTTATAAAGTGATTATATAGTCCCATATCATTGATAAATGAAAACTCATATTTGTTATTTGAAAATGAACGTACTTTTTCTAAATCTAGAGTGAAGAATTCTGTTTTTATAGATTCACCAAATTTATGATTTTTATCATAAATGATTTTATCTGAAGCACTGTAAGGCTGAAGACCTAGTTTTTTTAGTATTCCTGAGATGCTATATATAGAAACAGGTTCTATTTTTAGATTAAAAGTTTCATCATCTACAGGTGTAACTATAAATCTCTTCCCATAAGCTAAATCATCAATAAACTCACTATTTACTATAAATGGAGCACTTTTATAAAGCTCTATTTCTCTATAGTTTACTTTAGTGAAATATCTAGTATTTAAGTTTAAAAATGAAAAAGCCTTTTGCGCTAAAAATCTAGATTTAAACACTTCAAGTTGATTATCAACATTTGCACTACCCCCGTCAAATGCCTGAAGCATGAAGTCTGCTGGGTCTGTATTTTTTTTATTTTCCATTAACTCTATAGTTGTAGAAGATAAATAAATACTTGGTTTTGTATATGCAAATACTGCACTTCCTATCGTAAAAATAAGTGTTATAAATATAATAGAATACTTATATCTTAAAATAGTTTTGATTACTTCTTTTAAGTCAATTTCATCATTACGATGAAATTGATTTGTAATTTGTTGGTTAACCATACTTTTGCTTACCAACCTTTAAGTGATTTTGTTTGTACAAATGGATTTAAGACACTTGAGAATGTTTCCCAAAACGGCATAAAGTCTGTAAATACTCTATTGTAACCTTTGATTTCTCTTGGTTGTACATATAGTATGTCATTTGGTTTTAGATATAAACTTGAAAGTGAAACTGCGTCCATTCTTGTCAAGTCTACATTTCTAATCTCTGGGTTTCTAAGATCACCTCTGATTACTTTGATATCACTTCTTGAAGCCATATCTGTAACATCACCTGATCTTGCGATTGCTTCGATGATATTCATAGTTCCATTTGTAACTGATACTATTCCTGGTGTTTTTACTTCACCTATTACTATAACTCTTTGGTTTTTTATTTCTACTAGAACATATGGATTTCTAATATACTTTTTATACTCTTGAATCAAAATATCAGAAGCCTGATCTTGTGTATATCCAGCAACTTTGAAACTACCAATAAGAGGAAGTCTTACTGTACCATCTTGAGTTACAAGAAGTCCTATGTTTTCTTGTATTGTGCTACTTGTATTTGTTTCTCTGCTTGTAAGCATAGAAGTCATTTGCTGATTGCCTTCACCTGATTGGATATATACTGTAATATCAACTCTATCATTTGGTGCAATTACATTTTCAAATACAACTTCTTCTTTGTAAGTTTTTTCATCAACTACCGTTGTTTTTTCTAGTTCTGCGTTTTGTGTTTGGAAAAGTTTATACTCTTTTACTCCACAACCTGAAAAAATAAAAACCAATGCAGTTAAAAAAAATAGGTTTCTTTTTGTCATTTCTTCCCCTTGTTATTTGATAAGATTATAACACAATATGTTATAATCTTGATTACAAATTTGTATAAATTTGTTACTCTCTTTTAAAATCATCGCTGATTCTAACAATATCATCTTCATCTATATATTCTCCAACTTGAGCTTCTATTAAAACTACTGGAATTTTTCCTTGGTTTTCTAGTCTATGTACTTCACCCATTTTTATATAAGTAGATTCATTTGGTCGCACTAGTCTTGTCTCTTCTCCAACTGTTACCGTTGCAGTTCCTGATACTACTATCCAGTGTTCATTTCTATGGAAGTGTTTTTGTAAAGATAGTCTTGATCCTGGTTTTACTTCTATTCTTTTGATTTTATATCCAGCTGATTCTTCTAGAACTGTATATGTTCCCCATGGTCTATAGGCCGTTTGGTGGATATTGTGAAGTTGTGAATTAGAAGCTTTTAGTTTTTCTACAACTTTTTTTACTTTTTGCGAACTTCCTTTTTTTGAAATCAAAAGTGCATCACCTGTATCGATGATTATTAAATCTTCTACATCTATAGAAGCTATGATTCTATCTGATCCATATACTAGATTGTTTTTAGAATCTATTGATATATGTTTATCATTTTTTGTATTACCATTTTTATCTTTTGGAAGTTCTTCATAAAGAGCATCAAAGCTACCTACATCACTCCAAGCGATATTTGATGGGATAACTTTAACTATGTCACTTTTTTCCATCACAGCGTAGTCTATAGAATCATCTGGAATAGCTTCCATATGAGAATGTTGAATTCTCAATGTTGAATTATCAATTTTTTTATTATCAAATGCAGTTTTACAAGTATTATATATCTCAGCAGAGTATTTTTCTAACTCATCTAAAAATACACCTGCTTTAAAACAAAACATTCCAGAGTTCCACATATAGTAACTTGTTGATTTGTTATTTGTATATTTGTTATTTGTTTCTAGATACTCATTTGCTACATCTAAGCTTGGTTTCTCATGAAAGTTAACAACATCCATACCATTAACCAATGACGAATCACCATTTGCAGGTGAAGCTTCTATATACCCAAATCCAGTTTCTGCAAAAGTTGGAGTTATTCCAAAAGTAACTAGTTTATTATCTTTTGCGAACTCTTTTGCTTTTTTTAATACTTTTTCATACTCTTTTTCATCTTTGATTAGATGATCACTTGGAGTTACTAAAACTATTTCATCATAATCTAACTGCATACAAGCAAGTGCAATAGCAGGAGCTGTGTTTCTTCCAACAGGTTCTAGTAGATATTTGTTATTTGTTTTTCCTAGTTCTTCCAACTGATCTAAAGCCAGAAAGTATTGCTCTGTGTTTGAAACTATAAATTGTGATTTACAAACTTTTGAGTTTCTCTCAACTGTAAGCTGAAATAATGACTTCTTATCCTTGTGCTCTGCACTCTCTTCGAGAAATAGCTTTACAAACTGTTTTGGCATAAGACTTCTACTGATTGGCCATAGTCTTGTACCACTTCCACCGCAGAGGATTATGTTTGTCATTTTTTATTCCTTTTTCTAAAAACATTTATTTCTTACGTTTGGAATTTTACATTGATCCCCGGGTCAAGCCCGAGGATGACGAAGGATGCAAGCCCGAGGATGACGAAGAATGCAAGCCCGAGGATGACGAAGAATGCAAGCCCGAGGATGACGAAGAACGTCATTCCCAACATACCACCGTCATTCCCAACTTGATTGGGAATCTTTTCAGTTTTCAAATACCATTCATACATAGTTCTAATACCATTTTCTATTTCAACTTTATGTTTGAATCCAAGACTATGAAGTTGGAAGGATCTCTTTGAATGTCTTTTATAAGTGGGTTAATCTTTTTCTATAGTTTTTCCATCTCTTAATTGTTTGATAGATTCTTCTAAATGTTTTCTATTGGCTGTTGAACTAAGTAAATAACTAGTTTCTTTCATAGAATTATATTCATCAAAAGATATTACGACAACATTCTCTCTGCCTTTTCTATGAATTATAACTTCATCATGATTATGATATTCACTGTCAAAAATATCTTTAAAGTTGTTTCTTGCTTCTGTCATACTTACTACTTGCATATTTATTCATTACAATATTCTGTACATAATTATATCAAATAAAAAATGAATTAATAATTCAATATTTTACCCTCAGTCATCTTCGGGCTTGATAGATTCCCCATCAAGTGGGAAATGACAACTCTTGTCTTGGGAATGACACCCCGTCATCCTCAAGCTTGATTTGGGGATCCAAAGAATACGTATCACTAAAATCTCTATCATCATCAATAGCAGAACCAACTAAACTTCATTATATGTTTTTTATAGTTTTGATATACTTTTCCATTACAATTTATTTATTTCATATAATCCACTCTTAAAATCTCTAATTTTATATAATTACAATGGTATCAATCCATCCTTTGTAACTACTAGGCTATAGAATATATATTTGAGTAAATCTATCGCTATCATATATTAAACGATAAATTTGTCATGTTAAAATTAATGTAAATAAAATTAATTTTTGAATTCATACTTTATCATATTTCTAAGTCCTTCTTCTAAAGTATACTTTTCTTTAAATCCACTTTCAAAAAGATGTTTAGTAGAAACAGTAGTTTCTGCAGTAAATTTTTGAATTCTTACAACTGAAACAGGGAATTTTTTACCCGTAATCTTAGAAATAATATCAAGCACAAATCCTCCTACAATACCAATTGAATAAGGAATAGTAGGAAATTTTTTATCTATACTAAGTTCGGTCTTTACAATATTAAGTATTTCTTTTGTAGATAAGTCATTATTTCCTGCGAAGTTGAAAATATCTAGTTTCTTTTCTACATTTTTAAGAGAAGATAAGAAAAAAGCTATATTACCTACATAGCCCATAGATTTTTTATTTAAACCATCTCCAATCATAGCAAATTTCCCACTTACGATTTGATTTATAAGATTATATACGTTACCTCTATTTCCTTCACCAAATACAACAGCCGGCCTAACAATTTGGAGATTATTGGCTTCATTTTCTTTTTGCCAAGCTAAAAATATTTTTTCTGCTTCATATTTTGTGCGACCATATTCATTGAAAGGTTTTGCTTCCATGTATTCATTTGGGGTACCTCTATTTAATCCGTATATTGCTACAGAACTTGTAAATATAATTTTATTTATATTATTTGCTTTTGCTGCTTCTACAATATTTTTAGCTCCATCAATATTAACCTCTGCATAAAGCGAAAGAGGTGTTACATTATCCGCATGTTCGGCTGCAAGATTATATATAATATCTATACCTTCACAGGCTTTTTTAAGTCCTTCTCTATTTCTAACATCATCTACAATAGTGAGTTCAGGATATTTTGCACTTTTTACTTTATCATATATGATTATTTCATGATTTTCATTTTTTAATTCATCTATAAGTCTTGTCCCTATAAAGCCACTTCCACCAGTAATTAATATTTTCATCTTTTTTCCTCCAATATTTTAATTAAATTTTCAATTATATTTTCTTTTTTAAATTTTTCTATGTGATTTTTAGAATTAACAACTTTATTTATAATATGTTGTGAGTCTATTGTAGTTTTTAGAAGCAAATTAGATAATTCTTTTACATCACCTATCTCGAATAAATCACCACATTTCCCATTATCAAGTATTTCACAAGGACCTGTTTTGCAGTTTGATGAAATAACAAATTTTTCTAAAATCATTGCTTCAATTAAAACTGTAGGTAGTCCTTCAAATTTTGACGAAAGAATAAATGCTTTAGAATTTTGCATCCAAACAAAAGGGTTTGTTTTTTTTCCTAAAAATAATATGCTCTTATTAAGTCCGTAACTCTCTACTAGATTTTGGAGTTTTACTTTATCAATTCCATCACCTATAATATACAGTTTTTCAGTGATTTGATTTTTAGTTAATAATATTTTATAAGATTCAATTAGTGTAGTTAAATCTTTTTGATTTTCATCTAATCTTGTTACTGTACAGAAATAATTATCTTTTAATAAATTTATTTCATCACTTGATAAATTTGTTGTTTGATTTGCTTTAGATTTTATTGATTCAAAATCAAAAGGGTTGTAAAGTAATTCAATTTTATTTTTATTAATAAATGGATATAAATTTATAACTTCATCTTTCATCTCTTCTGCAATTGTAAAAACTTTATCATATAAATTTAATTTTTTGCCAAATGAATTTTTTAATAATGCTTTCTTTCCACTAAACATTTGATTAACCGAACCATGTAGCCATATAAAATGTTTCATATGTTTAAATTTAGTAATATGAGAAGGTAAAAATTGAAAAAATGTTATTGATAAGTCATAATTATTTCTATTAATTAATGATTTAATTTTTGTATTATAATAATAAAAATCAAAAAATTTTATAGCAAATAGCAATGGAATATTAAATAAAATATTTTTTTTACCTAATGTTCTTAGTTTATAAATAAATTTAGATATTCTTTCTGATTTTACATATTGAAAGTTTGCTTCTTTGGGAATTGCATGTTCAAATGTATTTCCATCTTTACCCATATTATAATCAACAATTAAATCAACTGTATAACCATTTTTTATTAATCCCTCTATATATTGCATAGCAATCAGTTCTGCTCCACCTATTTTTGTAAAATGTAAAAAAAATAGTATCTTTTTCATCTCTCTCCTTTTTGTAAGTTAGTAAAATTAATGGTAATGTAAAATAAAAAGAAAAACCACATTGGTAAAATATGTCTATAAAATACTGCAACATTTCCTGAAAATAAAACTATAAAAATAAACATTGAAATGAAACTTATTAAAATAAGCCTATTTTTTAGAAATATTTTCATACTATAAATAAAAAAAGCTAGTAAGTATAATGATAAAAATAAATATCCAATTGAAGAACTTTTAATATATAAAATAGGTATTACCATTGCAATACTTCTTTGAATAATTGAGGAAAAACTAAGATCAGTAATTTCCTTTGATAATGCTAAATTTCCTTCTGATAAAGAAGCTATATCATACGAGTATTGCATAAATAATTTATATTTATCATTTTCATATATTAAAGAAGATAAATCATAATAAAAAAATACAAATATTAAAAAAACTAATGAAATAGGCAGGAATATAATAAGTTTTTTTATTACATATTTATTATATAATAAACCAAATATGTAATAAGGATGAATAGAAAATAAAAATCCTACGAAAATATAGAAATAATTTATATTTTTTTCAAAGAATCGAATTGAAAGATATAGCATAAAGATGGTAAAACAAAATTTATTATATGCATCAAAAGTATTTAAAAGAATAAAAGGATTTGTAATTAAAAAAATATAAACTAATTTATTCCTTTCAAAAATTTTACTTAATAAAATAGAAATTGTTAATATATTAAATAATATTAAAACTATTGGATGTGGGTTTAAAAATTTTACAATATTATCATATAGATTCATATTACTTCTTTGTAATAAATGGTCATAATCTATTAGTCCAAAACCAAGACCCGATCCAATTATAAATAAAAACAAAAAATTAAAAATTAAAAACTTATTATAAACTATTTTCAATTTCATTCCTAAATAATTTCGATAGTAACTTCTTTTTTATAATTGGTTCTGTAGTTAGTTTTGTTTTGATTCGTTGTATGCTAATACTTATAAATCTCTTAAAGTTTTTAATTTTAGATTGTTTTGTAATCTTTACAGTTTCATTTTCTTTAAAAAATTTATCATTAATTTTTCTTTTTTGAAAATGTATATACGGGATATATTCAGTTTGAGAATTTTCAAATATGACTTCTATATTTAGATTCTTTTTTAAGTAACTAGTTAATACTAATTTTCTATTTACACAAATGTAATTTTCAGTAAAATAATTTAGATCAACAGCTTTTAAAGAAATGTCTTGATTCCATATGATATTCTTTTTGCTTTTTTCTTTTTCAAGATAAATATGGAGGAATTCAAATTCATCTAATGCATAATTTTCATTACTTTCTAAAAGCCTTTTAATTGAATTCAATTTTAATAAATCGCTGGTAATTTTTTTATAGTATTGAGTTTCAAATAACATTAGGTGACCTCTTGAACCAACTACATTCGCTTTTTCTGTTATAGGTTTATTTAAAAAGTAATCTAAATTTCCAAAAACTACATCCAAGTCACAGAAACCAATATAGTCATATTGCTTTTGAATATATTGTTTTAAAATACTGTAGTAAAATATTTTAAAATCACACAATTTATAATAATCATTAAACTCTTGACTTATATTTAAAGTTTTTAATGTCAAAGATTCTAATTCACTCCTTGATATTTGATGATTCCATAAATTCTCTTTTTCTTCTAAAAGAACAGGTTTGTCTGTAAATAAAAATACATCAACATTATTATCTGTAAGTGTATCTAAAGATTTCTTGAGTACTTCATTAAAGACTCCAAAATAAACTATTATTAATAAGCAATTATTTGCCATGATTCTCTCCTAAAATATTATTAATAGTATTTAAATAAAGGTTGCTTTCTTTCTGAAAAAAGAATAACTTAGAACGTTCTATTAGTTTATTAGGATTTTTAGGATTTTGTATAGATTCAATTATTTTTAAACTTAACTCAGATGGTGAATTCATTTTTGATATAAAACCATATTCTCCGAAATTTATTATTTCTTGAGGACCTTCACTTTGAACATCAGTAATTACAACCTGTTTCCCCAGTGCCATAGCCTCAATTATTGTAAAGCCAAAAGCTTCCCATCTTGATGATACAATTAATATTTCTGATTTACGTATAAATTTAAAAGGATTTATTTGATGGCCAAAAAATTTTATTTTATCTTCTAGTTTTAATTCTTTTACTAAATTTTTCAACTCATTCTCAATTGGACCTGATCCTATTATTGCAAGTTTATATTTTGTATATTTTGTACTAAAGATAGAGAAAGATTTAATTAAAATATCTAATCCTTTTTCATCAACCAATCTTCCTACACTAATTAATATTTTTGAATTATCAAAAAAAGAATCATTTATATCTTCTATAGATTTTTTGAAAATAGAATCAGTTAATAAGGGAGGATATATTGTTACGATTTGTTTTTTATCCATTTTATATATAGATATTAATTCATTTTCAATTTTATTGTAAGAGACTATTGCCATATCTACTTTTTTAAAAAAGATCTTTGCGAAAAAAGGAATTATTTTTTGATATAATTTTTTACTTTCTAAAAATGTAGATATTTTAATGTCAAGGACTACTATAACTTTGATATTTTTTTTAGAAAGAATATTTGCTATTATAGTAATAATTGTTGAATATCCTGGAGCAGCAATTATTACTGATGAGCTTGTTGTATTTAAATATTTTCTTAGTTTATTAAGACTTAGAATAACTTTCCCTTCACCGTGTGATTTTGAAATATTAAAATCTGTAACTTTATAATTCTTGAGTGTTTCTTTGTATTCTTCCTTAACAAAGTTGGGAAATAGAAATTCAATATCATATTGATTTTCTAATGATTTTGCAATAGTTAAGAAAAGTTTTTCTACTCCACCATTTAAAAATGTAGGCATAAATAAAGTGATTTTACCTAATACAGCCATTTCTTAACCTTTTTTAACATATTATAAGATGTTGATTGATTATTTGTTTTTATAATAGATTTTACAAGAAGTTCAAATTCATCTTTAAAATTTCGTTTAAATTCTTTTGTTTTTTTATAATACATTATATAATAAGATAAATCTTTATATTCAATATTTCCAAAAAAGTTTTTTATTTCATTAGATTTTGAGATATCACTAAGCTTGTATTTATTTGAAATAATAAGTATTTTATTAATTATATTTTCTATATCTGATGAGGAATTTATTGATTGTAAATCTAATGCTAGTGATTTTTCATCTTTCCCTATAATTGTTGCATAGTCTAATGATATCTTTTTTGCAGTTTCTTCTTGCAGGTCTCTTTTTTTTATACTAGCTTGTGAGGTATGTTCTCTATAGTTGAGTAGTACCTCTGGAATATTACCTATTCTAAAATTATTGATTATAATATCTGTCCATAGTTTATAATCTTGGGCTACTTTATAACTTGATTGATATTCAACTTTTTCGAATACCTCTTTTTTAAAAATAACTGTAGGGTGAGCAAGTCCAGACATTATTATTAGTCTGAATTTTATTTCATCATGAGTAATTGGATTCTTTATAATTTGTTCTTTATTTTCACCGAAAATTTTTATAAAACTACCACAAACATCTAAATTGTTTTCTTTCATATAGCTAAGTTGTTTTTCAAGTCTATTTGAATGACTGATATCATCAGCATCCATTCTTGCAATATATTTACCCTTGGATATTGATATTCCCTCATTTAACGAATAGGGTAAGCCTTTATTCTCTCTGTCTATAAGAATTATTCTTTTGTCTTTTTCCATATATTTTTTTATTATTTTAATTGAGTCATCTTTTGATCCATCATTTATTATAATAAATTCAAAATTCTTATGAGTCTGGTCCAATATACTTTCCATTGCTTCAATTAAATATTTTTCCCCATTATAAACAGCCATTATCACTGAGATTAAATCATAATTCATTTGTTTTCCTTTGCATAAAATAAAATAGTAGACTAACATGAATTATATGTACAAAAATAAAACTTATAATTAATCCATTTTCAGACCAAAAATATATTGAAACTGGTATTATTAAAAAATTAATTAGGACAGTATAATTCATTACTTTTAAAAAATCTTTTTTCTTATTCATAATAATTAATGAATTAGAAAACAAACCTCCAAATGGATAAGTTACAAGTCTGATTAAGAAGATTGCAAGTAGTGATATAACTTCTGGATTATATTCTCCTGTTATTAGATGAACGATTTCTTCTTTAAAGTATTCAGATATAAAGGTTAGAGAGAATGATATAATCAAATATATAGAAGCAATATTTATTAACATCTTTTTGAATTGGTGAATACTCTCTCTACTTTTTCTTACAAGATAAGGATAAAGTGTTTGAGTAGCAGGTTCAAATAATCCTCCTATAGCAAAAACAATTTTCTCTGCAATGGAGTAGTATCCAACTATGGTATTATTTGTAAATAATCCTAATAATATTAAATTAGTAGTTGTGTATAGATTTACATAAATTCTAGATAAAAATATATGCCATCCTTCAGTTAGATAATATTTTATAGTTATTGAGGATTGAAACCTAAATGTTATATTGAACTCTTTTTTTAATATAATTAATGAATAGACACCAACTAATATAAAACCAATAGATGTTAGGATAGGAACAAGATAGTAATCGCTTTCTTCTTTTATAAATATAAAAATACTAATTGTAAATATTGCTTTTGATATTATATTAAGATAAGTAATATATTTCATTTTTTCAATACCTTGAAAAAACCACAGGGGGAAAAGAACTTGACCTATTACTGTTCCAAATGTAAAAAAATAAACGAGTGCTTCTTTATTGAATTTCTCAAAAACAAATATCATTATACTAAGTAAAAAAAAGGATATAAACATCAATAAAAATTTTATTGTCATAACTGAACTAAATATTTCTATTAATTTTTCTTTGTTATCCCTATGTATTGATATTTCTTTAGTAGCTGAAAGATTAAATCCATAATCAGTTATTATTTGGAAATATGTTACTGTTGCTGTTGCAAATGCTAAAAGACCAAAATATTCTACTCCTATCACCCTAACTAAATAAGGGAAAGTTAATAATGGTAATAAGTAATTTGCTCCTTGAAGAATGGATAATGAAAAGAAATTTGACAATAATTGTTTGTTTTCTTTACTCTTTGATTGATTTATTATTTTCTTTATCATTTATCGTAAAATTCTCTATACCACTCAACAAATTCAGCAATTCCATCACTCAAATCTGTATCAGGTTTATAACAAAAGTCTTTGATTAAATCATTTGTATCTGCATAAGTAGATACAACATCTCCATCTTGCATATCCATAAAGTTCTTTTTAGCTTCTATTCCAATAGATGATTCTAAAGTTTTTATAAAATCTAAAAGTTGAACAGGTGCATTATTCCCTATATTATATATTCTATAAGGTGCTGATGAAATAGATGGATCTGGATTTTGTGCATCAAAGTTTTCATTTGATTTTGAAGGATTATCTATTACTTTAATAATACCATCTACTATATCACCCACATAAGTAAAATCTCTACTCATATTTCCATGGTTAAATACTTTTATTGCTCTATCATTTAAAATAGCATCTGCAAAAAGCATTGGAGCCATATCAGGTCTTCCCCAAGGTCCATAAACGGTAAAGAATCTAAGTCCTGTAGTAGAGATATTATAAAGGTGGCTATATGTATGAGCCATCATTTCATTTGATTTTTTTGTTGCTGCATATAATGATACAGGATGATCTGTATGATCACTTGTTTTAAATGGTTGTGATTTATTTAATCCATATACAGATGAACTAGATGCATATGATAGATTTTTTATATCATTATGTCTACAAGCTTCTAGGATATTCATAAATCCTTTTATATTTGAATCTATATATGCGTGAGGATTTTCTATTGAGTATCTTACCCCTGCTTGTGCAGCTAGATTACAAACTGCATCAAACTTTTCTTTTTCAAAAAGTTCATATATAGATTTTGTATCTGATAAATCCATTTTTACAAATTTATGTTTAGGGTATATTTTACTTTGGATTAGCTTAGATTCCCAATCAAGTTGGGAATGACATAAATCATCAAGTTCAGAATTACTTGTATTTTTATCTTCATATGAAATACCTAGTTGATTAAGTCTTGCATATTTTAGGTTTACATCATAATAGTCATTTATATTATCAAGTCCTATTACTTCATCACCTCTTTCTAGAAGTTTTAAAGCTAAGTGATATCCTATGAAACCTGCTGTTCCTGTTACTAGTATTTTCAATTTAAATTCCTTTTATCAATCATCACTGTTAAATATATCTCTAGTATATACTTTATCTTGAACATCTCTAATATCATTTGATAATCTATTTGCTACTATTACATCTGAGATATTTTTAAAATCATCAAGATTTTTTACTATTTTAGAATGGAAAAATTCATCTTCTTTTAGATTTGGTTCATAGATAACTACAGCAATTCCTTTTGCTTTGATTCTTTTCATAATACCTTGGATAGCTGAGCTTCTAAAGTTATCAGATCCTTCTTTCATAACAAGTCTATAAATACCCACTATTTTTGGATTTTTAGCGATAATTGAATCTGCAATAAAATCTTTTCTAGTAGAATTAGCATTTACAATTGCTTCTATCATATTAGATGGTACATCTTTATAGTTTGCTAAAAGTTGTTTTGTATCTTTTGGTAAACAGTATCCACCATATCCAAAAGAAGGGTTATTATAATGAGAGCCAATTCTAGGATCTAGTCCTACACCTTCTATAATCTCTTTTGAGTTTAGTCCATGTGCTTCTGCATAAGAATCTAGTTCATTAAAGTATGCAACTCTCATAGCTAGATATGTATTTGAAAACAGTTTTACAGCTTCTGCTTCTGTTGAATCTGTAAATAAAATATTTATATCTTTTTTGATAGCACCTTGAGCTAATAAGTTTGCAAAAGTCTCTGCTCTTTGTGATTTTTCACCTACTATTATTCTACTTGGATGTAGATTATCAAATAGTGCTTTTCCTTCTCTTAAAAATTCAGGAGAAAAGATTATATTTGTTGTATTAAATTGTTCATTTATAGCTTTTGTATATCCAACTGGAACTGTTGATTTAATTATCATAGTTGTATTTGGATTTATAGAAAGAACATCTTTGATTACAAACTCAATTGATTTTGTATTAAAATAGTTTGTTTCAGGATCATAGTCTGTTGGTGTTGAGATTATCACAAAATCTGCATTTTTATATGCTTCTTCTTTATCAAGGGTTGCTTTGAAAGAACCTTTTAAAGAATCTGGATTATTGTGTATGTTTGTTAGGTATTCTTCTATTTCTTTATCTTCGATTGGAGAGATACCTTTGTTTATCATTTCTACTTTAGAAGGCACGATATCAAGAGCTACTACTTCGTTGTTTTGTGATAGTAATATACCATTTGACAGTCCTACGTAACCTGTTCCTGCGATTGCTATTTTATACTTTGGTTGTTCTTGATTCATGATTGTTTCCTATTAGATTGACGTGATTGTAACTAAATTACAATTAAAATTATATTATTGTATCTTTTTTTGATACTAATTTGATACTTTTCTATGATTAGTTTTTAACCTTTTATAAGTTTTTTTCCCAATCTAAAGCTGTTTTACAAATCAGTTCTAGGTCGTTGTATTTTGGTGTGTCTGTAATTATTAACATATTACTTCTATCATCTTTTCTAATTTTTTAGAGTCTTCATCGTCTAGCCTACCAAGTTTGCTTATAACGAACTCTTTTTCAATAGTAGCAATTGAAGATTTAAATATAGAAGACTTAAGTAATCCAGCTTTTTGCCAATTATGAATTTCTAATTCAAAATCTAACTTATTTTCTTTGCTACTAGATATTGCAAGTATAATTAAAGTTTCTCTTTTGTTTTGATTATATATATCAGAAGATAATATAACAGCAGGTCTTGCTTTATATTTTAAACTACTAGCAAAAGGAAATTTAACAACTACTACATCATACTTTAAGAAATTTGTCATAAATACTATCCTCTTGGTTATCCCAAATTTTTTCTAGAGATTTTTCTGAAATATTTATAAAATCTTGGTTTTCTTTTATTTCAGAAACAATTTCATATTTTGTAATGATATTATCTTTTAGATTTTGAATAATATTTAATACTATATCAACTTTTGAATCTTCAATTTCTAGTTTGATTGTTTGCATATTTTCTCCAATTAAGTTAATAAATTTAAACTAATAGTTTTACTATAGTTCAAATATTATAACTTGTTTTTATTTAACTTATAAGTTTTTTTCCCAATCTAAAGCTGTTTTACAAATCAGTTCTAGGTCGTTGTATTTTGGTGTCCAGTTCATTTTTGTTTTGATTTTTGTATTATTTGAAATCAGTGTTGAAGGATCACCCGCTCGTCTTGGAACTATGTCTACTTTGAAGTCTGTATTTGATACTTTTTTCATAGTATCTATTACTTCTTTTACAGAGTAGCCATATCCATATCCACAGTTGAAAATATCTGATGGATTTGTATCTAGATATTTTAGAGCCTTCAGGTGAGCATCTGCTAAATCACATACATGAATATAGTCTCTGATGCAAGTTCCATCTTGTGTATCATAATCATCACCAAAGATTGACATTTTTGCTCTTTTATTTAGTGCTGTTTCTGCTGCTACTTTGATAAGGTGAGTTGCATTTAAAGTTGATTGTCCGATTTTGCCATCTACATCTGCACCTGCTACATTGAAATATCTTAAAATCACAAATTTAAAAGTTTCATTTGCAAAAGCTGTATCTTTGATAACTGATTCTGAAAATAGCTTTGAACTTCCATAGGGATTTATAGGGCTAGTTCGTGTAGTCTCACTTACAGGAATATCTTCTTTGTTTGGTTCACCATACACTGCAGCCGTAGAAGAGAAGATAAATTTATTTACTCCATATTTCGTAGCGATTTGGATCAGGTTTGCTGTATTTGCTGTATTGTTTAAATAGTATTTTAATGGTTGTTCTACTGATTCAGGTACTACTAAAGAAGCTGCAAAATGGATAATTTCTTTTATATTATTTTCTTTGAAAATATCTTCTACTTTTTCCCATTCGCTTAGGTTTTGATTGTAGTATTTGATTCTTTTGTTTGTACTATCAAGTGACTTTAAAGTATTTATAGTCGTTTCAAAGCCTGTGCATAGGTTATCTATGATGATGATTTCATAATCTGTTTGTTCAAGTAATTGTTTTACTACATGACTTCCTATATATCCTGCTGCACCTGTTACTAATATTTGCATAATTTTTTCCTTTGTATATTTATTTGTTATTGGTTATGGCTTGGTAGCCACCTGTTTTTGGTGAACCTTCAAATTTTATTTTATTTTCATTTTTTAGTTGTTTTATCCATCTTTCAGTACTTCGTAGGGGAATATTTGTCTTTTCACTTATCTGTTTTGCGTTAAAATTTGGGTTTTTTAGAATGAAATTATATACAGTATTCTCTACACCGCCATTTACACCGCCATTTACACCGCCATTTACACCGCCATTTACACCCTCATCAATTTCAACTATCTTATAAAATGTCGCAACTACTGCTGTCCAAGTATATTCAAATGTTGGTTTTGGAAGACCATATTGTATGCATTCCTCTATTATATTTGTAGTTCCTTTTCCCCAGTTTTCTATAAAACCGCATTTGTAAAATACATTTGCCATCGTAGGATTAAATGGTTTTGACTGGTGTGGCTTGTTAAACATATCTATAGGAACTTCACTGCTTAAAGTAGCTCCGTTATACATCATGAGTTTATTGTCATATACTTTTATTTGTAGATTTGATGTATTTGTATAGTCTCTATGTATCAAGGCATTGATAACAGCTTCTCTTAGTGCATTGTAAGGGTATTCTAGTTTTTCTCTTCTATGCATCCCCTCATAAGAAATATATGCTTTTAAGTATTTGAGTCTTAGCACATCCATTATTTTATCAACTTGATCTATCAAATTGCCTTCTAATATGTCACTACTTTGAATATCTGTTTCACTTAAAAATCTTCCAATTTTCGAATGTGATTGTATGTAGTATTTTTGAGGGTTTTTAGCAAAAAGTAAAATTGCTGCTCTTTTTAGATATTTCCCATCATAGAGATTTAGCTTTTTTAAAAGTTCTTCTAAATCATTTTCATTTTGAATATTAGGTGCTCTATCTTTTGCTAGATTTTTAAACTTTTGAATTGTGTTTAGATCTATCTCTTCTAGAGTAAAGTTCTCTTCTGCTATATCATCCCAAGTTTTTCCATATACATTTGAGTTATCATCAAGACCTATATAAAGATTTCCTCCATCTGTATTTGCAAAGGCGCAAATAGTTTTTAGATATTCATCTTTCCATATTTGTTTGAATTCTATAGTTTGTGATTCTGTCATTTTATACTAACTTATATTTCGTAGTCTTTTTTGATTTCTTTTTTTATATCTTCTTTAAGTTCTTCTATGATTTCTTCTTTTACTATTTTATTTTCTTTTAGTTTTTTGTTTTCTTTTAGTTTTTTGTTTTCATATTTTATTCTTGCATATTTTTTTCTTAGTCTTGCATCTTTTGCTCTTCTTCTTGCTCTTGGGTCAAAAAGATTGAAGAAAATAGAAAATAATAAAAAGAAAACTACTAAGTTCAAAGCATCGTCTTGTTTGTGTAGTTGTAAAAACATACAAGAGAAAGCCAGTTGTATTGAGATTAGCATTTTTACTGTGAAGGCTTTATCTTGTTTGATATTGTTTAGTATATGGTGTAGGTGATTTTTATCAGCTTCAAAAGGTGATTTTCCCCTTTGGATTCTTCTTCTAAATACAACTAATGTATCTAGTATTGGAACAGCTGCTAAAAATAGTACAGATGCTGGATTTATATATGTAAGTGATTTTATACTTAGGATTGCTATTACAAAACCTAAAAGTAGTGAACCACTATCTCCCATAAATACCTTTGCAGGATGCCAGTTTAGGACTAAAAAAGCTAAGATTATAGCTATAAGTATTGCACTCCATACCATCAAAATATTATCATGATAAACATAACCTATGACAAATACAGCTGATAATATGATAGTAGAAATAGATCCTGCTAGTCCATCAAGACCATCACTTAGATTTACAGCATTTGTAAATGCAGCTATTGCAAATACAGTAAATGGAAGAGCTAAGTAACCAAGGTTTACAGATATATTGAAAAATGTACCTATATTTGTGATTTCATAGCCATTGAAATAAACTATTACCGAAGATAGTACTATAAATACTAGTTTTTGTTTTGCACTGATTGTAAATTTGTCATCAACTACACCACAAATATATATAATAAGTATCGCTAAAAATGTATATTTATTTTCACTGAAAGTATCTAAATCATAAAATACTATTCCAAGTAAAAAAATAAGACCAAAAACCAACCCAGCACCTCTTGGCATAGGTTTTTGATGTGAACTTCTTTCATTTGGAATATCTACAAGCCCTAGTTGTGGAGCTATAGTGATAAATTTTCTAATAGAAAAATATGTGATGATAAATAATATTGCGCAGTAAAACAGTAGTGTAGTCATAATTTTAGAATTTCCTAACTTTTTTGTTATTTAGATTATACAATATATTTTCTTATTTTAGGCTACAAATTGGTTACGAAATACGCAATTAAGTTATTTTAATTACAAATATATTATATATACAGTAAATTAAAAAATTATGATGAAATAATATTGATTTTTATCTTTTTTTCTTATACAATACGCAACAAGGTAGAGAAAAGGAAATATAATGAAAATTAAAAAAATCACATACAGTCTTAGTGCATTAGCTTTTTTAATGTCATCATTAAATGCAACGACAATAAAAGACGTGGTAGAACACTCTTTGATATCAAATCAAGATATTGTTTCAAAATCAATAAACAATGATGCATTTAAAAAATACATAGATGAGCAAGAAGGTGGATACTATCCAAAAATCGATCTTACAGCAAACGCTGGTGTAGTAGATCAAAATGATACAGTAAAAGGTTCATCAAGAGTTGATACAAACCAAAACGGTGGAAATGTTCAGTTAGATTTAGAACAAATGTTATACGATGGTAATCTAACTTCTAGTTCAGTTGAAGAAGCAAAAGCTAGATACGCTGCTAATAAACTAAAAAACTCTAACGATGTAGAGAGTATTCTTTTTGATGGTATCAACGCATATTTAAATATTTTAAAATATGATGAAAGAATCAAAGTTTCAAAAGAAAATTTACTTGTTCATGAAGATTATCTTTCAATTGCAAATCAAACAGAAAAAATCAATGGAGAAATCTTAGATAAAGTTCAAACAAAAGCAAAAATTCACTCAGCAAAAAGTAATCTTTTTGAAGAAACAAACAACAAAAGTGCAGCAAAAAGTTCTTTTGTAAAAAATGTAGGAATGCCAGTAGATAACAATATTTGTAGACCAGTTATAAATGAAGGGAAAATTCCTGCTAGTTTAGAAACACTACAAAAAGCAGCTTTAGAAAACAACTACCAAATTTTAGGGCAAATAGAAACAATCAAACAACAAAGAGCACTAATAGAACAAGAAAATGCAGGTTTCCTTCCAACACTAAAATTTAAACTTCAAAGTTTATATGATAATGACTTTGCTGAAAATGAAGTAAAATCAAACACATACACTGCAAAAGTAGAATTAAAATACAATATCTTTAATGGTTTAGTAAACTCTAATAGATCAGAAAGAGAAGTTTTATTTTTAAAAGAAGCACAAGCAAAACTTGATGTTGTTACAAAATCTGTTTTAGATGAAATTGCAGTTGCATATGAAACATATAACACATCAAAAAAACAAATTGTTGAATTAAAACAATTTATCGAAGAAAATAAACAAATCATTTCAATCTACAAAGATCAGTTTGATGCAGGAACTAGAAACTTCATTGACGTTTTAAATGTTGAAGGTGATTTATATAACTCTAAATTAGCTTTAATCAACACAGAATTTTCAATGTATACTTCATATTATGATATTTTAAAAGCAACTTCTACACTTCAATCAACAGTAGTTAGCTCTGAAAATCAAGTTTGTGGACAAACAACTACAAAAGCAAACAAAAAGACAAGTACACAATCAGATACATCAGTTCAATCACTTTTAGCAGAAGATACAACAACAGTAAAAGAAGTTAAAGAAGCACCTGTTCAAGTAAATACAGTAGCTCCTTCAACTGTAGCAAATGAATATGCACTTTTATTAGCATCATACAAAGATTCAGCTTATGCAAATAAAATGTTAAATTCAGTATCATCATCACTTCAAAATGATGTAAAAGCAAAAGTAGTATCAAACTCAAATGGTACACAATCTCTAGCTTTATACAATATTGATGGTTTACAAAATGCCCTTGAACTTAAAAAACAATTAGCAGGACAATTTCCACAAGCGTATTATATAAAAAAAGAAATAATTAGGATATAAATATTGGATGAATCAAATCAAGTAGATTTAAACGGCGATTTTGAAAATATAAAGGAACAAAGAAAAGAAGATACTCTTTTAGAGTCTCTTCTTTTTTTATCAAAATACCATAAAAGAACAGCATCAGCAGAATCACTAATTGCAGGTTTAGCTATATACAACTCTCTTATGACACCTTCTATGTTTGAAAAGTCTGCGAAAAGAATAGGTCTAATCACAAAAGCCGTAAGTAGAAAACTCTCACAAATAGATAACTTAGCACTACCAGCTGTTATGCTTTTGAATAACAATAAAGCTTGCATAGTTTTAAATATCGATTTACAAAAAAATAAAGCAATTCTTATCATGCCACATGTAAGTACAGAAACTCAAATCACCCTTAGTATTGAAGAACTAGAAAAACTATACACTGGAAATCTTTTTATAATTAAGCCAGCATATAACTTCGAAAATAGAGTAGATAAAGATGTGGAAGTAGAAGATACAAAAAAATGGTTCTGGCGAACTATGCAAAAAAACTTAAGTATCTATAAGTTAGTTATAGTTGCAGCCTTATTGATAAATATCTTTGTAATCTTTGTGCCTTTATTTACTATGAATGTATATGATAGGGTTTTACCAAATAAAGCAGTTGATACCTTATGGGTTTTATTATCAGGGATTGTATTTGTACTAATCTTTGATTTTATACTAAAACTAATACGAGCATATTTTATAGAACAAGCTGGAAAACGAGCTGATATAAGAATGTCAAGTAAGATCTTTGATCAGCTCTTAAATATAAAACTAGATGCAAAACCATCTTCAACAGGTATGTTTGTAAGTAGACTTCAATCTTTTGAAAGTGTTAGAGAGTTTTTTACAACTGCTACTATTACAGCATTTGTGGATTTACCTTTTGTGATATTTTTTATTGGTATCATTTTTTATATTGGTGGACCTTTGGGTTATGTATCATTGGCTACTATGTTTATAGCTATCACTTTTTCTTGGTTTATGCAAAAACCAATTAAAAAGACTATTTTAAACGCAGCAAAAGAAGATCAGATAAAACAAACAGTTTTAACAGAAACTGTAACAGGTTTAGAGATTATAAAAAGCGTAAGAGCACAAAATCGTATGAGAACACACTGGGAAAGATCTATTTCTCAAACTTCATACTATGGAAACAAATCTCATTACCTATCACAAATAGTTACTTATTTTGTAGGATTTATCTCACAACTTTCAGGAATAGTAATAGTTGCAGGTGGAGTAATACTAGCAACCCAAGGAACAGTAACCATGGGAGCAATAATTGCAGCCATGATGTTAAATAGTAGGGTTATAGGACCAGTTTCACAAATAGCAGGAATGATAATAAGACTAGATAGAACACTTCTTTCACTTAATAACATAGATGAGATTATGAAAATGCCAGTTGAGAGAGAAAGAAATCAAAAATATCTAAGTCGACCTGATTTAGATGGAGATATAGTTTTCAAAGACGTAAACTTTGCATACAAAGATCAAAAATTTGATGTACTAAAAAACATAAACTTAACTATCAAAAAAGGTGAAAGAGTAGGAATCATAGGAAAAATTGGTTCTGGAAAATCAACTTTAGGAAAACTTCTTATAAATCTATATGAACCATCAAAAGGTTCAATTTTGGTAGATAATACAGATATAAGACAAATCGACCCAGTGGATTTAAGAAGATCAGTGGGATATGTTCCACAAGAGCCGTTTTTATTTATGGGAAGTATTAAGGACAATATCACTATTGGTGAGCAGTTTGCAACAGATGAGCAGATTTTAAAAGCAGCTCAAATAGCAGGTGTTCATGACTTCTTGGGTAAACATGAAAAAGGTTATGATTTAATAGTAGGTGAGAGGGGTGAAGGTCTTTCAGGTGGTGAGAGACAATCAGTAACTCTAGCTCGAGCTATTTTATCAAATCCAAATATTTTACTACTAGATGAGCCTACAAATATGATGGATGAGTTATCTGAAAATATATTTAAGAAAAAAGTTCAAACAATAGTAAAAGACAAAACAGTTATCATAATAACTCACAAACCATCACTTCTATCAATCGTAGATAGACTAATAGTAATAGAAGATGGAAAAGTAGTAGCAGATGGACCAAAAGAGAAAGTAGTAGCTGCCTTTGGAGCAAAACAGCCAACAGCAACAACTGTAAAACAAACAATAGCAAAAAGAGTAATCAATGAGTAGTAGTGAAGATTTAAACTTTGTAAATATTTTGCATTCACAAAAAAATGCAAAAATTGACTCAAAAGTATTATTACTATTTTCTGCAATTTTAGTGTTTTTTTTAGGAGCTTTTCTTTGGGCCTATTTTTCAGAAATTGATGAGTTAACAAGAGGTGAGGGTAAGGTAATACCATCTGAAAAAATAAAAACTATCCAAAGTTTAGATGGTGGTATTATTTCAGAGATTCTTATCAAAGAAGGATCTATCATAAAAGAGGGTCAGCCTTTGATGAAAATAGATACAACTAGGTTTGAAGCATCACTAGAAGAGAATAAACAAACTTATTATCACTTATTAGTAACAAAAGCTAGATTAGAAATAGAATCAAAACTAGATTTAGAAAATGAAATTCCCCAAATAAAATATAGTGATGAGGTTTTAGCAAATGCAAATGTATTTGCAATGAATGATAGAAAACTTTTTACTTCAAGAATGGAAGAATTAAACAGTACAATCAAAACATTTAAAATACAGCTAAAACAAAAAGAACAAGAGATAAATGAGCTAAATAGTAAAGCAACTCAACTAAAAATAAGTATCGCACTTGTTAGAGAAGAAGCAAAAACTATGGAGTTATTAGTAGCACGTCAATCAAAATCAAAGGTTGATTTACTAAAAATCAAAAGAGAGCTAGCTACACTAGAAGGTGAACTTCAAGGAACATACGCTTCAATTCCAAGGGCAAAATTTGCCATAGAAGAAGCTCAAAATAAAATAGTTGAGAAGCTAAAAATATTTAAATCAGAAGCTTCAAATGAACTTCAAAAAATAAATACAGAAATCAAAAAATATGAGTCAAAACTAGTTGCAGATGAAGATAAACTAGATAAAACAGTTCTTTCATCACCTGTTGATGGAATAGTAAAACAGATAAACGTAAACACAATAGGTGGAGTTGTAAAATCAGGAATGGACTTAATAGAAATCGTTCCTCAAAGTGATATTCTTTTGGTTGAAGCTAAGATTGACCCAAAGGATATTGCATTTATAAATCCACAACAAAGAGCAATTGTAAAAATTACAGCATATGACTTTTCTATTTATGGTGGACTTGAAGGTAAAATTGTTGAAATATCAGCAGATAGTATCGAAGAGAAAGACAATAAAGATAAAACAAGTTATTATAAAGTAGTTATTAAAACTGAGCAAAATTATTTGGAAAAAGATAAGCAAAAACTACCAATCATACCAGGAATGGTAACAACAGTAGATATTGTGACAGGGAAAAAATCTATCTTAGATTTCTTATTAAAACCTATATTAAAAACAAAAGCAAACGCACTTCATGAAAGATAATCCTTTAAGGATTATCTTTTACTCAAATCAATATAAATTATTTTGATTCTTTAATTTCAATAGAAACTATTTTATCTTTTTGTTCAATTGCATCTAAAGCTTCGAAACTATCAGTATCACCATCTTCGATTTCTCCAAAAACAGTATGACCTCCATCTAAATGAGGACAAGCTACAAAACAGATAAAGAATTGACTTCCACCTGTATTTGGTCCTGCGTGTGCCATTGATAAGCTACCTTTTTTGTGAACTTGTTTATCAGCTTTTGTTTCACATTTGATATTCCAACCAGGACCACCTGCACCTGAACCTTGTGGACATCCACCTTGTGCCATAAAACCTCGGATTACTCTGTGAAAATTTAATCCATCATAAAAATTGTCATTTGCAAGTGTTGCAAAGTTTGATACTGCTATTGGAGTTTCTGCGTTAAATAGTTTAATCCAAATAACACCTTTTTCTGTAGTGATTTTTGCATATGCAAATTTTGCTAATTCTTCTTTTGAATAATTATATTCTTTTATTTTTGATCCAAACATCTATATCCTTTTATTCTTTTTCAAGGAAGGTACCTTCTTTTGGCATTACTTCAGTTGAAATTATACCCTCTTTAGGTGTTAAATAGTTTAATTTAACCAAGTTCTGAACGATTTCTTTGAAAACAGGAACCGCTGACCATGATGCATAGTAGTAGTACCAATACTTTCCAGTTGAGTTAGGATTCATAACAGTTACACCTATTGTATATGAGTTCCCTTTTTCATCATTTACAAATCCAATAAATGAAGAGATATATTTTTTAAGATATTTTCCACCTCTTGCTATTTGTGCTGTTCCTGTTTTTCCACCGATTTCTAAACCTTCGATACGTGCTGCTCGTCCTGTTCCTTCTTCAACTGTTCTTACTAATAATTTTTTCATTAAATCAGCTGTTTGTTTAGAAACAATTTTTTCAGGTTTATCATCATATGGTTTATATTTTGTATTATCATAAGTTAAGTGTGAAACTATATGTGGTGTTATCATATTTCCATCATTGTTAAAAACTGTATAGGCTTTTAAAAGTTGAATAAAAGTAGAAGTCATACCTTGACCAAAAGAAACTGTAGCTTTAAAAACGTTATCTTTTTTGTCTTTGTCTCCTGCTGAAAATTGCCAGATTTTAGGCATTACACCTTTTTTTTCGTATGGTAAATCTATACCTGTTTTTCTAGTAAAACCAAATCTTTTCATACCTTCAAAAAACTCAGGACCTGTTAGTCTTTGAGCGATTTGTAGAGTTCCTATATTTGATGAAAACATAACAATATCATCAAGACTTAAATAATTTTTAGTAAATTGGTGGTCATCTTTGATTGTAAATCGTCCTATTTTATATGCACCTTTTGGATATTCACCCGCTGAGTTTCTTCCTCCACCTGAGTTATATGCAGGAAAGTTTTCATTTTTTTTCACTAGATTTTTATCAATGGCAAGTGAAATAGAAAGTGGTTTAATAACAGAACCTGGTTCAAACTGATACTCTATTGCGTTTACATTTAGTGAGGGAATATCTTCTTTTTTGATTTGCTCAGGATTAAATCTATTTGAAGAAGCCATAGTGATGACTTTTCCTGTTCTACTTTCCATTACAGCTACTATTATCTCATCGGCTGTTAGTTTTTGTTTATAAGAATCAAGGGTCATTTCTATATTTTTTTGCAGTTTTAGTGGAATATTTAAATTTAAAGTAGCCCCATCAATTCTTTTTCTAATAACAGAATTTTTATCAAAAGAGATATATGATAATACATCTCTATCACCTTGAAGAACACCATCTTTAGTTTGGTTTAAAACTTTGTTATAGTTTCTTTCAAGTCCTTTAATACCATTTACTTTTGTTTTTCCCGCTTCTGATTCAAACTTTGAAATATATCCAACAACGGGAGTTAAAGTATCTTCATATGAGAAAGTTCTTTTTTCACCACTTTCACTGATTGTTAAACCTCTTAGGATTTTATTTCCATTTACTTGTCTACTTTTAAATACATCAAGCTGAATCAATTTAAAAGCTAATTCTTTTAGATTCTTTGCAGATCTTGAATTTATCCCATATGATAAAATTAAATTTCCAGGATTTTTTTCTCCCTCTATTAATCTATTTTCCAGTTCTTTATAATCTGTGTTACTATAAATAGAAAATAGATTTAAAAATAATTCTCTTTTTGCAGGGTCTAAGTATCTTGTATCAATAGAAGCTTTGTATAGTTTTTTTGAAGAAGCGATTTTAAAGTTATCACTACTTACTATATCTCCACGAACTGCAAGTTCACTTTTTTCACCCTTAAGTGAAGGTAAATGTCTGTTTTCAGTTATGGTTCTAAACACTGAAATCATTAAAATAGTTAGACATAAAAAAATTAGAGAAAATAATATTACTATTTTTTTTGTTTTGTCAATCTTTTCGATATTTTTTGAAGGCATATTTATCCATATTATTATATAATGAGAAATGTATTTTAACAAAACTAAGATTAAATCAAATAACAATCATGTAAATAATAATAAAGCAGACTATCCACTGTTTATATTGGTGTCATTATTAATAATCATAAGTATAGTTTTTTCATACTCTTTGACCATATATACAGTGGAATTCTTTGGTTACGATGAATTTCATTTTTTTATAAGACAAGCAGGTGTTGGGATTGTAGCGATATTGATAATGTGGAGATTTTCACTAATTGACCCAGATAAAATAGTAGAAAAAGTTGGAATGACACTATTTATTGCATTTTTTTTACTTATGATATTGATGCCATTTTTACCAGCATCCATGGTTACAGCTTCGGGGGGAGCTAATAGATGGATTAGGTTACCTGGTATTTCATTATCGCCTGTTGAGTTTTTCAAAATTGGATTTATATATTTCTTATCTTGGTCTTTCCATAGAAAAGTTTTATTAAAACCTAAGAAAATTGGCTTAAAAGATGAAATAGTACTTTTATCACCTTATTTTTTGACTTTTTTTGTGGTTGTATTTATTATCGCATTTTTACAAAAAGATTTAGGTCAAGTAGTTCTTTTGGGAGTTATATTAGTAGTATTACTTATCTTTGCAAATAGATCATTTAAAATATTTATTGCTTTAGGTGCTATTGCACTTGTTGGTTTAGTTGGGCTTATTATTGCAGCACCCCATAGGATGAATAGGATTCATTCATGGTGGGCCATGGTTCAAGATGGTATTTTATCGGTACTTCCTGCATGGGTAGAACCATATTTAAGAATTGATGAATTGCCTGAGCCTTATCAAGTATCTCACTCTTTAAATGCAATACACAACGGTGGATTCTTTGGTCAAGGTGTGGCCTTGGGTGATATCAAAGTAGGATTTTTATCAGAAGTTCATACGGACTTCGTATTAGCAGGTATCACAGAAGAAATAGGACTATTTGGTCTAATGGCATTAACTTCGATTATGTTTATGATTATTTGGAGAATATTTAAAATAAGTAGAAGAGTTGAAAATCCTATATATCATCTATTTACCCTTGGAATTGCCTTGATGATTATAATTGCATTTTTAATCAACTCATATGGAATATCAGGAATGATTCCTATTAAAGGTATTGCAGTTCCATTATTGTCTTATGGTGGATCTTCACTTATTTCTATGGCTATTTCCATAGGTTTAGTTTTATCTATAAGTAGAGTTGTAAAAGAAGAAGAAAAAACAAAAGTAAATATCAAACAAGATATTAGACAAGATGTTAGAAAAAAGGTTATGAGTAAATGAATAAAACAGTAGTAGTGACAGGTGGTGGAACAGGAGGGCATTTAAAAGTCGCAGATGCCTTTATTGAAGAGTTCCATCATAGAGGAATCGATGTGATTTTTATTGGTTCAACAAATGGCCAAGATAGAGCTTGGTTTGAACATGACACAAGACTGAAAGAAGCGATTTTTTTAGATACAAGAGGGGTTGTAAATAAAAGTGGTTTTGCAAAGATTTTATCTTTGGGAAATATTTTTACAAAAACCCTATATTGTTTAGGTTTATATTTTAAGTATGATATTAAAACAGTAATATCAGTTGGTGGATTTTCAGCAGCTGCTGCAACCTTTGCATCTATTTTAAAAATGGGATGTAAACTATATATTCATGAACAAAACTCAAGAATGGGTAAACTAAATCAAATCACAACAAAATTTGCTGCAGAAGTATTTTCATCATTTGATAAAAAATCTCTTGTAAAAGATTATCCAGTTGAAAAAGAGTTCTTCCTAACAGCAAGAGTTAGAGATAAAGTAAAAACTGTAGCTTTTTTTGGTGGTTCTCAAGGTGCTATTTGTATAAATGACTTTGCTCTTAAAGTGGCTCCTAGACTTAATGAAATGGGAATAAAAATCATACACCAAACAGGTAAAAATGATTTTGAAAGAGTTTCTTTTGAATACAATAAACTAAATATAAAAGCAGATGTATTTGATTTTTCAAGAAAAATTCCTCAAAAAATGACAAAGGCAGATTTTGCAGTAAGCCGAGCAGGTGCTTCTACATTATGGGAATTATGTGCAAATCAATTACCAACATTTTTTATTCCATATAAACATGCAGCAGCTGATCATCAGTACTACAATGCAAAGGCTTTACTTGATAGGGGTTTATGCTTTTTAAAAAGAGAAGAAGAGCTAAATGAAGAATATTTCTTTGAAGCTATAAATTCAGATATTCATAAAATTAGCATTGAATTAATAAGTTCTATTAACTCAAATGCTATTTCACTAATTGTTGATATTATTCTAAAAGATAATAAGTAACAAAATTCCAAAGATTATTCTATAAATTCCAAAAGCTACGAAAGTAAAGTTTTCAAGGAATTTTAGGAATACTTTAATAGCTAAAAATGCCACTATAAAAGAAACCACAAAACCAACAGCTAGATTTAAAAAGTTTCCCCCTACAAGTATCTCTTCATGATGTTTTAATAAATCATATCCAGTAGTTGCACACATAACAGGAAAAGCTAAAAGAAATGAAAACTCAGCACTTGTTTTTCTATTTAGTCCCACAAGCATAGCCCCTATGATACTAGAACCCGCTCGGCTTGTTCCTGGAATCAAAGCAAATATTTGAGCAAAACCAATCCAAGCTGCTTGTTTGTAAGTAACATCTTCCACATCTAAAGTATGAGTTTCATTTTCTTTATAAAACTTCTCTACTATTAAAAATACAATTCCCCCAACAATAAACATGACAGCCACTATTTCAATAGAAAACATTGCCTTAACTTGTTTTGAGAAAATAAATCCTATTATTGCAATTGGTAAAAATGCAAGTAATACTTTCATCCATAGATTAATATGAGAAAAAGTGAACTTTGAAGGATAGTTTAGAATTACAGCCAAAATAGCTGCAAATTGAATAATAACCTCATAGGCTTTGTTTATACTTGTTTGTTCAATTCCTAAAAATTCACTAGCAACTATTAGATGCCCAGTTGAAGAAATAGGTAAAAATTCTGTAATACCTTCTATTACTCCTAGTATTGCCGAATCGAATACGGTCATTTTAATCCTTTTTGTTTTGTAAGTTTTAAAAATAGTTTTAAACTTCTTTTTTCTTTTAGTCCGAGATTATAGTCAATTTTCTTTAAATAAAGGATTATATTATTTTTAGAAACACCTGATCTTTTTGAATAATGCTCTAAAATGTATTGGGGAATCTTAATATGATTTTTATTGAAGTTTTTTGTAAGTTTTTCTAAGGCTCTTTTATTTGAATTGTAACAAAGAACTGCAAAGACAAAAGGAAGATTGTATTTATCTTTCCATGCTTGGGCTAGATCTATTTTTTCTATATGTTTATTTTCATGATAAAATTTTAGAGCCTTATCTCCTATGATTACTTTTCCTTCAAGCTCTAAAACCTTTGCAAGTGCATTTGAAGTTTCAGATTGGAAATCACTTTGGTTTTGGCCTGGAATTAGTAACACAGATAGTACATCATTTTGTGCAACTATCCCTAAATCTAAGAATTTTTCATTTCGTGAAGCAATTGATGAAATAAATGCACTATCTACTTTTCTTGTTTTAAATTTATTATTTATAAATGATGGATAAGATTTTTTATACTCTATTATTGATTTTAATTGAGTTGATTGTATGTTTTTTTTTATAAAAATATGAAAGGGTAATAAATTTATAAAATCTATTTTTGCAAATATCATTAAATATTTGTCCTTATTATGTTAAAATTTTGTCGCTATAATAATATAAATATTATAAGAAGGGATTAAAATGGTAAAAATAGAGTTTTTAGGACCAATAAATAAAGAAGATATGAATTTAGATATTCAAAACTTATCACAACTAAGTGATATTTTAAAAGAAGATAGTGATGTGTCAACTTGGCTTGCAACATGCGCTGTTGCTATAAATGATACATTAATTTCTTCAAAAGATAATGTAGTATTAAAAGATGGAGATAGAGTTTCATTATTACCTCCTGTTTGTGGTGGATGATTATGAGTAATATTGAGAATATAGATAGACAAGTAGATAGAAAAGAGTTTTTACAACTTTTTGATGGTTCATTACCAGTTGAGCAAATAACAAATGCATGGTATGATAAATACAAAAATTCAAACTATGGAGCAATTATCACTTTTGTGGGAGTTGTAAGAGATGAAAACAAAATAGATGGATTATCATTTGATATTTATGAACCTATATTAAACAATTGGTTTGATACATGGCAAAAAAAAGCAAATGATTTAAATGCAATAGTTCTAATGGCTCACAGCAGAGGTGATGTTTTCAATCATGAAAGTTCATATATAGCCGGCGTTTGTTCACCAAAAAGAAGAGTAGCCCTAGAGTTAATAGATGAATTTGTAGAAGACTTTAAAGCACAAGCTCCTATTTGGAAATATGATATTATTGATAATAAAAGAATATATGCACAAGATAGAAGTACAGCTATAAAAGGTTCAGGTCTTTTGTCATAAAACAAAAGTAGAAAAAAGAAAGAAGATAGAAAATAATATGAGAGTAGATTTACACAACCATACAACACTATGTAATCACGCTGAGGGTACAGTTGATGAATATATACAAAGAGCAATAGAACTAGGAATTGATGAGTATGGTTTTTCAGATCATGCTCCTATGAATTATGATCCAAAATATAGAATGGATATAAGCCAAAAAGCTTTATATGAAAAATGGGTACTTGATGCAAAAGAAAAGTATAAAGATAAAATAAAAATTTTACTTGCATATGAAGTTGATTATTTAGATGGATATATTTTAGATGAGGTCGTAAATGCCAAAGTTGATTATCTAATAGGCTCAGTACATTTTTTGAAAAATAAAAATGATATGTGGGGATTTGATAATCCAGAATTTATAGGTGTTTATAAATCAAAAGATATAGATACTATTTGGGCTGAATACTTTGAAGCTATAAGTGCAATGGCAAAAACTCAGTTATTTGATATAGTAGGGCATTTAGATTTAATAAAAGTATTTAAATTTCTTCCAAAAAAAGATATTAGAATTATTGCTCGTGATACATTAAAACAAATAAAAGATTCAAATATGGTTTTAGAAATAAATCCAGCAGGTCTTAGAAAACCAATAGGTGAAACATATCCATCAAGACAACTTTTAGAGTTAGCCTATGAAATGAATATTGATATTACCTTTGGATCAGATGCTCATAGTGTAGAACAAGTGGGCTTCAAATATGAAGAAGCCATAACACTTGCAAAAGAAATCGGGTATAAAAAATGTACAACTTTTGAGAATAGAGAAAAAAAATCTATCATTTTTTAGACTTTTTAGCTTAAGTGCTTAGAAATATTATTACTTAATCTGCAGTTGTATAAAAATTATACAACTGTTTTATTTTATTTTACATTATTTTTGCTACAATAATTGAAATAATTTCAAGGAGTTAAACCTATGGGTAAGTTCGTTAATAATACTGAAGAGTTTTTTGTTTATTGTAAAGAAAATGAAGTTAAGTTTGTAGATTTTAGATTTACAGATATGAAAGGTACATGGCACCATGTAACTTATATGTTAAGTGCAGTTAGTGCATCTAGCTTAAATAATGGTTTCCCTTTTGATGGTTCATCAATTGATGCTTGGCAACCAATTCACAGATCAGATATGCTTTTAAAGCCAGATGTTGATACTGCATTTTTAGATCCATTTACTGCTGATTCTACAATCATTGTATTTTGTGATGTTTATGACATCTATAAAGGTGAAATGTATGAAAAATGTCCAAGATCTATTGCTAAAAAAGCATTAATACACTTAAGTGAATCAGGTGTTGGTGATGTTGCATATTTTGGTCCTGAAAATGAATTCTTTGTATTTGAAGATGTAAAAATCATTGATAAAGCAAATGAGTCATACTATAGAGTTGACACTGAAGATGGTGAGTGGAATGATGGAGCTACTATTGAAGGTGGAAACATGGGTCACAGAGCTAGAACAAAAGGTGGATACTTCCCAGTAGCTCCTATTGATACAGGTGTTGATTTAAGAGCTGAAATGATGCAAGTTCTAGAGCAAGTTGGTTTAGAAGTTGTTTTAGGACACCATGAAGTTGCACAAGGTCAACATGAATTAGGTATCGTTTTTGGTGACTTAATTGAAGCTGCTGATAATGTTCAAAAATTGAAATATGTAATCAAAATGGTTGCACACTTAAATGGTAAAACTGCTACATTTATGCCAAAACCACTTTATGGTGATAATGGAAGTGGTATGCACGTACACCAATCAATCTGGAAAGATGGTAAAAACTTATTCTACAAACAAGGTGAATATGGTAATCTTTCTGATATGGCTAGACATTATATCGGTGGAGTATTTAAGCACGCTAGAGCAGTTGCTGCATTTACTAACCCATCAACAAACTCATACAAAAGATTAATTCCAGGATTTGAAGCACCTTCAATCTTAACTTATTCTTCTCAAAATAGATCAGCTTCTTGTAGAATTCCTTATGGAGCAGGAGAGAAAGCAACTAGAATTGAAATGAGATTCCCAGATTCAACAGCTTGTCCTTATTTAGGATTTGCAGCAATGTTAATGGCTGGACTTGATGGTATCAAAAATAAATTAGAGCCTGTTGGTCCAATGGATGACGATTTATATGAATTAGAATTAGATGAAATCAGAGAAAGAGGACTTCCTCAAATGCCACACACTTTAAGAGGTGCATTAGAAGCATTAGTAAGAGATTACGAATTCTTACAACCTGTATTCACTAAAGATATGGTAGATACATACCAACACTACAAATTTGAAACTCAAGTATGGCCTAACGAAGCTAGACCTACACCATTTGAATTAAAAACTATGTATTCTTGCTAGTATTTATTTACTAAAAGAAAAAAGGCAAGTTCATTTGAACTTGCCTTTTTTTATGCTTAAAAAATAAGAACAAAAAAGAAATATTAGAATTCTAATACTTCTTCTCCTGGGCTTGAAGGTTGAACTAAAATATCAATTTCAGGTAAAGGTGATTTATCTGTAAATAGTTCTGTTTTACCATTTATATTTGAAGTATAAACATTTTGTGGCATTGTAAAAGTTCTTGGAATTTCAGGATGTAACTCTAAATATTTTTTATAGAAATTACCAAACACTGGAGCTGCAATTTTCCCACCTGTTTCTGTTCTTTTCATAGGAGTATTATTATCATTTCCAAACCAAACTAGTGTTTGAATTGATGGTGAATATCCACAAAACCATGCATCAACATTGTTATTTGTAGTTCCTGTTTTTCCAGCAAGTTCAATACCAGGAACTTGTGCTGCTTTTCCTGTACCTCTTGTTACTACATCATTTAATATAGAAGTAATAAGATAAGATTGTTCAGGAGAAATTATCTCTTTTGTTTGAGGTTCAATTGTAACAACTTCTCCATTTTTATTTACGATTTGCTCAATAATATAAGGTTTAACTTGAACACCATTATTTGAGAAAATACTATATGCTTCACTAAATTCAACTAATGTAACACTCATAGAACCTAAAGTAATAGATAAATTACCAACTATATCATTAAACCCATATCTTTTTAATTCATTAGTAGTAAGATCAATTCCTACATCTGTAACAAGATTAAGTGTTGATAAGTTTCTAGAAAAAGTTAATGAATCTCTTAATGTTACTATTCCTTCAAATTTCCCACCATAGTTTTTTGGTTGCCATTTTTTCTGAACTCCATCAACTGTATAGTTGTATGTTCTTGAAATATCAAATAATTGAGAAGCTGGATTATAACCTTCATTTAAAGCAATTTGGTATAAAAATGGTTTAATAGCACTTCCTGCTTGTCTTTTTGATTGAAATGCTCTATTAAAAACAGATTTATTATAATCAACTCCTCCAACAATTGCTAATATTTTACCAGTTGAGCTTTCCATACTTATCATTGCACCATTTAACTCTTTATCTGAATCATCTTTTGAATTTGCTCTTTTTAATGCTTCATCGTATGATTGTTTTAAACTATCTTTTGCAATTTCCTGTGCATCTGAATCTATTGTTAAATAAACTTTATATCCACCATATTTAATATCTGGAATATCATTTATAAGTTGACTAATCGCATAATCAATTGCATATGGAGCACTATTTTTTGTAAGTGTTTGATTATGAATAATAGGAATTTCTTTCATAGAACTTTCATATTGATCTGGATTTATCCAACCTAAAGTATTTAATCTTGTAATTACTTGATTAGCTCGTGCTAGGGAAATTTTTAAATTTTTTGTAGGGTCATAGAAACTAGGTGCTCTTGGAAGTCCAACTAAAATTGCCATTTCTTTTAAAGACAATTCATATAAGTCTTTATCAAAATAACCTTTTGCCGCTGTTTTTATCCCATAATAGCCATGACCAAAATATACATTGTTTAAATATCTTTCTAAAATTTCTTCTTTAGTTAAAATACTTTCAAGTCTAATTGCAAGTAAAGCTTCTTTTACTTTTCTCATAATTTTCTTTTCACTACTTAATACAAGCATTTTTATTAACTGTTGAGTTAATGTACTAGCCCCTTCAACAAAAGCACCTGCTTTTATATCTTTTATAATAGCACGACTTATTGCATCTGGATTAATACCTGAGTGTTCAAAAAATTGAGTATCTTCAATAGCTACTAATCCTTCGATTATTCTTGCTGGAATATCATCATATTTAACATATTCTCTATTTTCATCTTTAAATGTATTTGCTATTATGTTTCCATCTTTATCATAAAATTGTGTACTTTGTTTTGGTGCATAATTTACAACTGTATCAACATCATGTTTTATTTCATCATATAAATTATAAAGCCATCCCGCAGCCCCTAATCCTAAAATGATAAAAAAACCAAAAATATATTTGATCATACTAATTCCTAAATTGTTTATTTTTAAAAGTTGAATTAATCAACTTTTTTGTGTAGTCTTCTTTTGGTGTTGATAAAACATCAATTGTAAAACCTTTTTCTATGACTTGGCCATCTTTTAAAATTATAATTTCATTACAAATATCTTTTATTGATTCTATATCATGGGTTACAAATAATATTAAGATATTTAAACGACTTTTTAAATCATTTATCAAATTTATAATATTAGTTTTATTTTCTTCATCAAGTGCTGTAGTTGGTTCATCAAGTAAAAGAAGTTTTATATTTCTACTTAATGCTATTGCTATTACTATTCTTTGTATTTGACCGCCACTTAATTGACTTGGAAATTTATTTAAAAGCGAAATATCCAAATCAACTAATTTTAGTACTTCCTCTTTTTTTTCATTGCTACAAAAAAATTGATCTTTAATTTTTGTCATCATAGATAAAGAAGTAAAAGGATTTTGAGGAATAAATCCAATTGTGTCATAATTTAATTCAAAAGTAGAATAAATATCTTTTTCAACTTGCAAGCTTGATGGAAGTAGATTTAATAGTGCCTTTAAAGTTAAAGACTTTCCACTTCCACTTTCACCAATTAAAGCACTTGAGTCTTTTATATCAAATGATATATCAACTAATTGCTTATTTGGTGAACTGATTTTTAATTTATTTATTTTTAACACTAAATACCTTTTATATTAAAGGTTCATCCATTTCAGAAGGAATATTTAAATTCATCAATTTTAAAACAGTTGGTGCAATATTATTTAAACTTCCTGTTTTTACTTCTTTTATATTTTCTGCAATAACAAAACAGTAAACGTCTCCAACTGTATGATTTGTAAGAGTATTCCCTTCATCATCTTTCATCATTTCGCAGTTTCCATGATCTGATGTTAAAATTATATTATAGTTTTTTTCTTTTGCAACTTCTAAAATAAGTCCAAGTTCATGATCAACAGCTTCAACAGCTTTTACAGCCGCATCAAAAACACCTGTATGTCCTACCATATCTCCATTTGCAAAGTTTACAACTATAAAATCAATATCATTTTTCATAGCAGTTTTAACAGCATCTGCAACTTGTGGTGCTGACATTTCAGGTTGTAAATCATATGTTGCAACAGAAGGTGATGGAATTAAAACCCTAGTTTCATTTAGCATAGGCTCTTCAACTCCACCGTTAAAGAAAAATGTAACGTGAGCATATTTTTCAGTTTCAGCTGTATGAACTTGAGATAATCCAGCATTTGAAATCACTTCAGCTAATGTATTAGTAGGAGCATCTTTAGGAAATAAAACATCAATAGGAGTGTTTTTATCATATTGTGTCATTGTTGCTAGAAATAAATTTTCTTTAAAAGTAGTGAATTCACTAAAATCTTTATTTGCAAATACAGATGACATTTCTCTCATTCTATCACTTCTAAAGTTACAAAAGATTATTCCATCATTTTCTTTTAATCCATCATATCCATCAAATGAAGAAGGAATAATAAACTCATCAAACACACCTGAATCATATGATTCTTTTAGATAAGTTAATATATCGCAAGAAGTTGATGGATGAGAATATGCAATAGCATCAAATGATTTTTTAACTCTATCCCATCTATTATCTCTATCCATTGCATAATATCTTCCAGCTATTGTTGCTATTTTGATATCATCATCACAAACTTCTAGTAATTGATTAATATAAACAGCAGCACAATCAGGAGCAACATCTCTTCCATCTGTTATAACATGTATAAATACTTTTTTATTTTGAGCTTTAGCAATTTTTGCCATTGCAATAATATGATCAATATGTGAATGAACACCACCATCACTTAATAAGCCTAATAAGTGAATATTATTAGATTTTGTTAAGATATCTTTGAAAATTTGATTGTCTTTTAAAGTATTTTCTTCAATTGCAATATTAATTTTTACTAAATCTTGATATAAAATCCTTCCACTACCAATTGTCATGTGTCCAACCTCGCTATTACCCATTTGTCCATCAGGAAGTCCCACAAATTTACCATAAGTGTGAATTAAAGAATATGGAACATTATTAAATAGATAATCATAAGTAGGAGTAACTGCACTTGCGAAAGCATTAAAATTATTTGAACTGTTATGTCCAATACCATCAGTGATAATAAGCAGTGTTTTATTTGTCATGGTTTAAACCTTTTAAAAAGTATAATATTATATAATCGCGCAAATTATATCAAAATCAAGGTTCAAGTTTGTTTTATTGGTTATATAGACATCTAGATATTAATATCTTTCAATATATTTCAGTTCGTGCTGGAATGAGTTTCTTTATTGCATTTGTTTTGACAATGTATTTAATGCCAAAGTTCGTTAAATGGGCAAGGTCAAAAAAAGCATCACAACCGATTTATGAATTAGCACCTGAAGCACATAGGGCAAAAGTAGGGACTCCAACAATGGGTGGAGTTGTATTTATCTTTGCTACTATTATTGCCACTGTTTTAACTGCAAAATTAAGCAACTTTTATGTTGTTGGTGGATTAGTATGTTTAGCACTTTTTTCACTAATTGGTATACAAGATGATTATTCAAAAATATCAAAAGCAAAGAACAATGCAGGTTTAAGTGCAAGAGCAAAACTAATTTTACAGTTTTTAGCAGCTGCACTAGTTGGATTTGTGTTATATTACTTTGGACATTCTACAGAACTTTTTACTCCTTTTTATAAGTTTTCACTATTCAATATGGGTATATATGGAATTTTATTTTGGATGGTAGTAATGGTAGCTGCTTCAAATGCAGTTAACTTAACAGATGGTTTGGATGGCCTTGCTACTGTTCCATCTATTATGGCTTTTTTTACCTTATCTATTTTAGTATATGTAACAGGACACGCTATTTTCTCATCATATTTATTATTACCAAATATTCAAAATGTTGGAGAACTTGTAATCATGGGAACAGCGATTTGTGGAGCTTTAATCGCATTTTTATGGTTTAACTCACATCCCGCTGAAATATTTATGGGAGACTCAGGATCTTTACCACTTGGTGCATTTATGGGATATATGGCAATTGTTGCTAAATCAGAGTTATTGTTATTGGCTATTGGATTTATATTTGTACTTGAAACAGTATCAGTGATACTTCAAGTTGGATCTTATAAATTAAGACAAAAAAGAGTTTTCTTAATGGCTCCTATTCACCATCATTTTGAGCAAAAAGGTTGGAAAGAAAATAAGATAATTGTAAGATTTTGGATTATCTCTTTTATGACAAATCTAATTGCACTCTTGAGTTTAAAAATCAGATAAAGAAAAAATATGACTATAAAAAATGATAAAATCAGAATCTTAGGTAAAGGTATTACAGCCCTTGCCCTAAAAGATAAATTTCCAAATGCAACATTATATGATGATAAAGATTTTGAAAACTACGATTTACAAAGTGAAGAATTAACAGTTGTAAGTCCTGGGATTCCTCCTTATAATAATATGGTATTAAATTCAAAAAATGTAGTTAGTGACTATGATTTATTTGAAGATATAATTCCTTTTTCAATTTGGATATCAGGAACAAACGGAAAAACAACTACTACACAAATGTGTCAACACTTATTAAAAGAGTATAACTCAGTATGTGGTGGAAATATTGGAATACCACTTTCGTCAATGGATGAAAAAGCACCTATTTGGATTTTAGAAACTTCTTCATTTACCTTACATTACACAAATAAGTCAAAACCAAATATTTATTTATTACTTCCAATATCAGAAGATCATATTACATGGCATGGTTCATTTAAAGAGTATCAAGATGCAAAATTAAAACCACTAACTTTGATGAATGAAAATGAAATTGCAATCATTCCTGAAGAGTTTAAAGATATAAAAACAAATGCACAAGTAATAACATATAAAAATAGTGATGATTTATGTGAGTACTTTAAAATAGATAAATCAAAAATAAAATTTAAAGAACCTTTTTTATTAGATGCAATTTTAGCTATGTGTGTTCAAAAAATAGTATTTGATGAAATAAACTATGATTTAATAAATGAATTTATAATCGATAAACATAAAGTAGAAGAGTTTAAAGATAAAAAAAATAGACTCTGGATTGATGATAGTAAAGCTACAAATGTGGATGCAACAATTAATGCACTTGTTCCATATATAAATAATGACATACATATTATATTAGGTGGTGATGATAAAGGTGCAAATTTAAAACCATTGTTTGAAAATATAAAAGACTTAGATATATATGTATATGCAATTGGTTCAAATACAAATAAAATAGTAGATTATTGTAATGAATATAAAATTAAAGTAGAAAGTTGTACTTATTTAAATATTGCAGTTGAAAAAATGGATAAAAATTTAACAATAAATAGTATAGGAATATTGTCTCCAGCAGCGGCATCGTTGGATCAGTTTAAATCTTATGCACATCGTGGAGATGAATTTAAAAATTTGGTAAACTCTTTAAGTTAATTTTAATAAAGTACCTTGTATAATCTCACTCCAATTTGCGTTGGTTCGATAGCTCAGTCGGTAGAGCAAAGGATTGAAAATCCTTGTGTCGACAGTTCGATTCTGTCTCGAACCACCATTTTGTATTGGATGCTGGTGTAGCTCAGTTGGCTAGAGCAGCTGATTTGTAATCAGCAGGTCGGGGGTTCGACTCCCTTCACCAGCTCCATTTTTTTGTCCTGCGTGATCTTTTAAGAACAGCGCTTGACCAGAACAATAATATTTTTCAACGGTGAGGTTGGAGAGTGGTCAAATCCTGCGGACTGTAAATCCGCCGCCTACGGCTTCGAAGGTTCGAATCCTTCTCTCACCACCACGCAAATGTTGCGGGAGTAGCTCAGTTGGCTAGAGCTTCTGCCTTCCAAGCAGACTGTCGCGAGTTCGAGTCTCGTCTCCCGCTCCATTTTATTTATTGATTACTGGGAGCTGAGTTATAAACGCAAATTATTTTGTAACTCTTTTTATTTATTACTCCCATTAAAGTTTTTTTTCAGTATTTTTTAAATATAATACGCATCACAATAAAATTGTGCAATTAAACATAATTTAAATCCCCTCTGAATAGAGAAGCCAAATGGGCTTATCTACTCAGAGGGCAATAACCAAAATTTAGAAGGGGAATTCTATGGCAAAAGAAAAATTTTCAAGAAACAAACCACACGTTAACATCGGAACAATCGGACACGTTGACCACGGTAAAACTACATTAACTGCTGCTATTTCTGCAGTATTATCTGTAAGAGATGGTGGAGCGATGATGGATTACGATCAAATCGATAATGCACCAGAAGAAAGAGAAAGAGGAATTACTATTGCTACTTCTCATATTGAGTATGAAACAAAAAATAGACATTACGCTCACGTAGATTGTCCAGGTCACGCGGATTATGTTAAAAACATGATTACAGGTGCTGCACAAATGGACGGTGCTATTATTGTTATTGCTGCAACTGATGGTCCTATGGCTCAAACTAGAGAGCACATCTTACTTTCTAAACAAGTAGGTGTTCCTTACATCGTTGTTTTCTTAAATAAAGAAGATCAATTAGATGACGAAGACAAAGACGAAATGTTAGAATTAGTTGAAATGGAAGTTAGAGAATTATTATCTACTTACGATTTCCCAGGTGATGATACTCCTGTTGTTGCTGGTTCTGCTTTTAGAGCATTAGAAGAAGCAAAAGCTGGTGCTGTTGGACCATGGGGAGAAAAAATTATTGCATTAATGGATGCAGTAGATTCTTATATCCCAACTCCACAAAGAGATGTTGATCAAGATTTCTTAATGCCTGTAGAAGATGTTTTCTCTATCTCAGGAAGAGGAACTGTTGTAACTGGTAGAATTGAAAAAGGTACTATCAAAGTTGGTGAGACTATTGAAATCGTTGGATTCTCTGACACTAAAACAACTACTGTAACAGGTGTTGAGATGTTTAGAAAAGAAATGGATCAAGGTCAAGCTGGTGATAACTGTGGTGTTCTTTTAAGAGGTATCAAAAAAGAAGACGTAGAGAGAGGACAAGTTTTATGTAAACCTAAAACTATTACTCCACATACTAAATTTAGATGCGAAGTGTATATTCTTTCTAAAGAGGAAGGTGGTAGACATACTCCATTCTTCTCAGGATATAGACCACAATTCTATGTAAGAACTACAGACGTTACTGGTTCTTGTACATTACCTGAAGGTACTGAAATGGTTATGCCAGGTGATAACGTAGAAATGACAGTTGAATTAGTTGCTCCAATCGCTCTAGACAAAGGTACAAAGTTTGCTATTAGAGAAGGTGGTAGAACTGTAGGTGCTGGAGTTGTTGCTGAAATCATTGAATAAGGATTTATAATGGCAAACATTAGAATAAAAATCGGATTAAAATGCCAAGAGAATGGTGATATTAACTATACTACTTGGAAAAATCCAAAAACTCATACTGAAAAGTTTGAAGTAAAAAAATATAGCCCGAAATTAAAAAAACATACTTTACACAAAGAAGTTAAATTAAAATCGTAATATTTTGAACTTGTGGTTAAGTCCACAAGTTCTTTTTTAAAAAATTATAAGTAGGTCAGTAGCTCCAACGGTAGAGCGCCGGATTCCAAATCCGATGGTTGTGGGTTCGAGTCCCTCCTGGCCTGCCACTTGAATTTTTTTAAAAGAAGTCCTCACTTTTTTTGAAAGAATTTATAAGATTTTCAACAGCAATCAAAAATCGGAGTCAATAGTGAGTAAATTACAAAGTTATTACACAAATGCTAAATCAGAATTATTAAAAGTTATTTTTCCAATTAAGGAACAAATCAGATCTGCATATTTATCTGTGTTTATAGTTGTTACTGTTATTACACTTTTTTTAGCTTTAATTGATGGAATTATGTCGTTAAGCTTATCTTCAATAATTAATTAAGGAAACATATTTATGGCACATAAATGGTATGCAATACAAACTTATTCAGGAAGTGAATTATCTGTAAAAAGAGCTTTAATCCAATTAGCTGAAGAAATGGCAGATGGTAGAATTGCAGAGGTTTTAGTTCCAACTGAAGATTTAATTGAAATTAAAAAAGGTAAAAAGTCTATTGTAGAAAGACCTTTATATCCTGCATATGCATTTGCAAAAATTGAATTAGACACAGGTTTATGGCATAGAATTCAATCAATGCCAAAAGTTGGAAGATTTATCGGTGAATCAAAAAAACCAACTGCCTTATCTGATAAAGATATTAACTTAATATTAGAAAAAGTTAAAAATAGAGCAGCAGCAAAACCAAAAGTTTCATTTGACGAAGGTGAAATGGTAAGAATCAATGAAGGGCCATTTTCTAACTTTAATGGTTTAGTAGAAGATTTTGATATGGTTTCAGGTTTATTAAAATTAAATGTTTCAATTTTTGGAAGAAATACTCCAGTTGAAATCTCTTATACTCAAGTAGAAAGAGTAGTTTGATTTTATAATAATTTTAGGCATTAGGCAAAAAAACTAGCTTCTTGTTATAGTTTTCTTGCCTAATGTCTAATCATTAAAAAATTGTTAAAGGAATAGCATGGCTAAAAAAATTCAAGGGTTACTTAAATTACAGATACCTGCAGGTGCTGCAAACCCATCACCACCAGTTGGACCAGCTTTAGGTCAAAGAGGTGTTAATATAATGGAGTTTTGTAAAGCTTTCAACGAAAGAACTAAAGATAAAGCTGGTTTCAAATTACCAGTTGTTATTACAGTTTATACGGATAAAAGTTTTACATTTGAAGTAAAACAACCACCAATGACTGATTTAATTAAAAAAGTTGCTGGTATTAAATCAGGTTCTAGTAATCCATTAAAACAAAAAATTGGAAAATTATCTAGAGATCAAATTATGGAAATCGTTGCTATGAAAATCAAAGATTTAAATACAGACGATAAAGAAGCGGCTGCAAGAATTGTTGCTGGTTCAGCTAGATCAATTGGTATTGAAACAGAATTATAATATTCTGTTTTAAGAGAGTCTTACCACCAGACTTAATAATGGCGGTAGCAAAATAATATAATTGCGGAGATAATAATGGCAAAAGTTTCAAAAAGATATAAAGCATTAACAGAAAAAATTGAGAATAGAAAATACTCATTAGCTGATGCTTGTGTAAGTGTAAAAGAATTAAAATCAGCTAAATTTGACGAAAGTGTAGAAATTGCACTTAACTTAAATGTTGATCCAAGACATGCAGACCAAATGATTAGAGGTGCTGTTGTACTTCCAAATGGAACTGGTAAAACTGTAAGAGTTGCAGTATTTGCTAAAGGTTTAAAAATGGACGAAGCAAAAGCAGCAGGTGCTGACATTGTTGGAAATGACGATTTAGCTGAAGCTATCCAAGCTGGAAATATCAATTTTGATGTTTTAGTTGCAACTCCTGATTGTATGGGAATTGTAGGAAAAGTAGGTAGAATTTTAGGACCAAAAGGTTTAATGCCAAATCCTAAAACTGGAACAGTAACAATGGACGTTACAAAAGCTGTTACAGATGCTAAAGGTGGACAAGTTACATATAGAGTTGATAAAAAAGGTAATATGCAAGCTGGAATCGGAAAAGTTTCTTTTTCTGCTGAAGCAATTCAAGAAAATGCTGCGGCGTTTATCTCAGCTATTAATAAAGCAAAACCTTCAACTGCAAAAGGTAGATATATTACTAATGCAGCTATATCGTTAACAATGAGTCCATCAATTATTTTAGATAATATGGAATTAATGGAAATTAGATAAGGTTTACCTTATCTAATTTTTTTAGCATTCAATAATGAAGAATTTCTTCTTTATTATTGAGTGTTATTCAAAGCACTGAAATAAAACTGAAGACAGCTGGTAAGAGACACCTCCGTTTCTTGTAAGTCCCGCCTAAGTCGATGTTTTGAAGGGAGGAGAAATATATGACTAAACAACAAAAATCAGAAATTGTTAATTTTTTAACATCTGAATTCAAACAATCTTTAGCGGTTGTAGTATGTGATTACAAAGGTCTTACTCATAAAGAATTAGAATCTTTAAGAAATGAAGCAAGAGCTAATAATACAAAAGTACAAGTTGCTAAAAATACTTTAGTAACAGTAGCTGCTAAGAATGCTGAATTAGGTGATATCGAATTAAGTGGTACAAATATTTTCTTATGGTCGGAAGATCAAATTTCAGCTTGTAAAGTAGCTGATAAGTTTGCATCTGCTAACAAAGAAAAATTTACTATTAAATCTGGTATCATTGAAGGTGAAATTGCTGACGCTGCTAGAGTTAATGCATTCGCTAAATTACCATCTAGAGAAGAACTTCTTGGAATGCTTGCATCTGTATGGATGGCACCAGTTAGAAACTTTACTATTGGTCTTGATGCACTTAGAAGAAAAAAAGAAGAAGAGGCAGCTTAATTATTATTTAAGCAATTAATATATTAAAAATAAAAATTATAAGGAATATGAAATGGCAATTTCTAAAGAAGACGTTTTAGAATTTATCTCTGGTTTATCAGTATTAGAATTATCAGAACTAGTAAAAGAATTTGAAGAAAAATTTGGTGTATCTGCACAACCTGTAGCTATGGCTGGTGGAGCAGTTGCTGCTGTTGAAGCTGCTGAAGAAAAAACTGAATTTGATGTTGTTATCTTAGATGCAGGTGACAAAAAAATTAATGTTATTAAAGAAATTAGAGCATTAACTGGTTTAGGTTTAAAAGAAGCTAAATCTGCTGCTGAAGAAACTCCTTCAACAATTAAAGAAGGTATCTCAAAAGAAGATGCTGAAGCTGCAAAAGCTGCTCTAGAAGCTGCTGGTGCAAAAGTAGAAATTAAATAATTACTCGCTAATTATGACTGTTATACAAGGCTTTGGCCTTGTATAAGAACAGCATCTTTGAGGGCTAAGGTTAAAATTTTATGAAATTTCAACCCTATCCTTTATGGATGCTTTTGTGCTTTATAGAAATATAAAAAGCAAAACTTAACCAAATTTTATAACAAGGCCGACAATGTTAAACTCTTTAAAATCTGGTAATAGACTTAGAGTTGATTTTGCAAAAAATCCACAACAAATTGAAATTCCAAACTTATTACAACTACAACAAACTTCATATGACACATTCTTAATGATTGGTCAAGATGACAGAACTACTGCTGGAATTGAAAAAGTATTTAAATCTATTTTCCCTATACATGACGTTCAAAACAGAATTACACTTGACTACCTAGGTTCAGACGTAGGAAAACCTAAATATGACGTACGAGAATCAATGGTTAGAGGATTAACATATTCTATTCCTCTTAAGATCAATATTAGATTAACACTATGGGATCTTGACGAAAAAACTGGTGAAAAAATCGGTGTTAAAGATATGAAGGAACAAGCTTTATTTATTAGAGAAATTCCTTTAATGACTGATAGAACTTCTTTTATAGTAAATGGTGTTGAAAGGGTAGTTGTTAATCAATTACATAGATCACCAGGTGTTATTTTCAAAGAAGAAGAATCAAATACAGCTGACAATAAACTAATCTACACTGGACAAATTATTCCAGATAGAGGTTCTTGGTTATACTTCGAATATGATGCAAAAGACGTATTATATGTAAGAATTAACAAAAGAAGAAAAGTTCCTGTTACTATTTTATTTAGAGCATTAGGTTACTCTAAAGAAGATATTATTAAATTATTCTATCCAATAGTTAATATTAAAATTAAAAGCAATAAATTCTTAACTGAATTTAATCCTGATGATTTCATGGGAAGAATTGAATTTGATGTTAAAGATGACAAAGGTAACTTAGTTATTGGAGCTGGAAAAAGATTAACTGCAAGAAAAGCTAAAGCTTTAGTTGAGGGTGGTCTTAAATTAATTGAATACCCATTAGAGCAATTAATGGATAGAAGTACTGCTAATACAATTTATGATCCAGAATCTGGAGAAATTTTATTTGATGCATTAACTAATCTTGATGAATTAAAATTAAAAAAACTTTTAGATTTAGGTTTTGAATCATTTGATATAGCAAATGACTTAGCAACTGGTATTGATAATTCTATTATTAATGCATTTAAAGCTGATGCTGAATCTTTAAAATTATTAAAACAAACTGAGCAAATTGATGATGAAAATGATTTATCAGCAATTAGAATTTATAAAGTAATGAGACCAGGTGAGCCTGTTACTAAAGAAGCTGCAAAAGAGTTCGTTAAAAAATTATTCTTTGATCCAGAAAGATATGATTTAACAAAAGTGGGAAGAATGAAAATGAACCACAAATTAGGTGTTAACGTACCTGAATATGTAACAACTTTAACTTATGAAGATGTTATTAAAACAGTACAATACCTAGTAAAAGTTAAATCAGGTCATGGTCATATTGATGATAGAGATCACTTAGGTAATAGAAGAATTAGAGCAATTGGTGAATTACTAGCAAATGAATTACATGCTGGTTTAATCAAAATGCAAAAAGCTATTAGAGATAAAATGACTACTTTATCTGGTACATTAGAAGATATTATGCCACATGATTTAGTAAACTCTAAAATGATTACTTCAACTATTACTGAGTTCTTTACATCTGGTCAATTATCACAATTTATGGACCAAACAAATCCATTATCTGAAGTTACTCATAAAAGAAGACTTTCAGCACTTGGTGAGGGTGGACTTGTAAAAGAAAGAGCTGGATTTGAAGTAAGGGACGTTCATGCAACGCACTATGGAAGAATATGTCCAGTTGAAACTCCTGAGGGTCAAAATATTGGTCTTATTAATACATTATCAACTTTCTCAAAAGTTAATGAATTAGGATTTATTGAAGCTCCATACAAAACTGTTGTAGACGGTGTTGTTACAGATGAAATTAAATATTATACGGCAACTCAAGAAGAGGGATTAGTTATTGCTCCAGGATCAACTAAAGTTGATGAAAATGGAAAAATTTTAGAAGCACTAACTGAAGCAAGACAAGATGGAGAAATTTTATTAGTTGAAAAAAATAAAATTGATTTAATTGATATTTCTTCACAAATGGTTATGGGTGTTGCTGCATCTTTAATTCCATTCTTAGAGCATGATGATGCCAACAGAGCCTTAATGGGATCGAATATGATGAGACAGGCTGTTCCATTATTAAGACCAAATGCTCCTGTTGTTGGAACTGGTTTAGAAAAAACAGTTGCACGTGATGCATGGGAAGCAATTAAAGCTGGTCGAGCTGGACTTGTTGAAAAAGCAGATGCAAAAAATATTTATGTAAGAGGTGAAGATGAGAACGGTGCTTTCATTGATCATTATTCTGTAAATAAAAATGTAAGAACAAATAATAATACTTCATTTGGACAAAGAATTGCTGTTCAAGAAGGTGACTTTGTAGATAAAGGTCAAGTAATTGCTGATGGTCCTTCAATGGATAGAGGTGAATTAGCTGTTGGTGTTAATGCTATGGTTGCCTTTATGCCTTGGAATGGATATAACTATGAGGATGCTATCGTTCTTTCTGAGAGATTAATCGAAGAAGATGCATTTACTTCAATTCATATTTATGAAAAAGAAGTTGAATGTAGAGAGCTTAAACATGGTAATGAAGAAATTACAAGAGATTTACCAGGTGTAAAAGAAGAATCAATTACACATTTAGATAACTCAGGTATTGTTAAAATCGGTACTTATGTAAAATCAGGAATGATTTTAGTTGGAAAAGTTACACCAAAAGGTGAAATTAAACCAACTCCAGAAGAAAGACTATTAAGAGCAATCTTTGGTGAAAAAGCTGGACATGTTATTAATAAATCTTTAGTATGTCCTACATCAATGGAAGGTACAGTTGTTGATGTTAAAGTATTTACTAAAAAAGGTTATGAAAAAGACGAAAGAGCAATTGCTGAAATTGAGTCTGAAAAAGCTGAATTAGATTTAAAACATCATGATAAATTATTGATGTTAGATAGAGAAGAAATCTTAAAAATCAATGACCTTTTATTAAAAACAATTTTAACAAAAGATGTTGAACTTGATGATGTTACATATAAAAAAGGTGAAACAATCCCTGTTGATGTATTATCAAATGTAAATAGATTTGCAATGAAAAAAGTTGTTTCTTCTTACTCAAAAGAGATTGAAAAAGCATACAATGATATTAAAGAACATTTCATTAAGCAAAAATCTCAATTAAGAGATGAGCATGAAGAAAAACTTCAAGTATTAGAGCACGATGATATTTTATCTTCAGGTGTTATTAAACAAGTTAAAGTTTATATTGCAACTAAGAGAAAAATCAAAGTTGGGGATAAAATGGCAGGAAGACACGGAAACAAAGGTATCGTTTCTAATATCGTTCCTAAAGTTGACATGCCTTACTTAGAAGATGGTTCAACTGTTGACGTTATTCTTAATCCACTTGGGGTTCCATCTAGGATGAATATCGGACAGATTCTTGAAGTTCACTTAGGATTAGTTGGTAAAAGACTTGGAGCTCAAATTCAAGATATCTTTGAAGCTAAAAAAGCTGATTTTGTTCAAGAACTTAGAGCTAAAATGACTGAAATTGCATCTGTTGCTAAACTTATGAATGGTAAAGCATTTATGGATAAATTATCTGATGATGAACTAATTAAATATGGTCAAGACTGGACAAAAGGTGTTAGATTTGCTACACAAATTTTTGACGGTGTTAAAGAAGAAGAATTTATTAAATTATTTGAATTAGCAAAAATTGATTCAGATGGTAAATGTGTTCTTTATGATGGAAAAACTGGTAATAAAATGATGGAAAGAGTAAATGTAGGTTACATGTATATGCTTAAACTACATCACTTGGTTGATGAGAAAGTTCACGCAAGATCTACTGGACCTTACTCTTTAGTTACACAACAACCAGTTGGAGGAAAAGCTCTATTTGGTGGACAAAGATTTGGAGAGATGGAAGTTTGGGCGTTAGAAGCTTATGGTGCAACTAATGTACTTAAAGAGATGCTAACAACGAAATCTGATGACGTTGAAGGAAGAACAAGAGCTTATAGAGCTATTGCAAATGGTGAAAATGTTCCAAATTCAGGTGTTCCTGAAACATTCTTCGTATTAACAAAAGAGTTAAAAGCACTTGCACTTGATGTAGAGATTTTTGGAGAGGTAGAAAACAATGAGTAATAACGAAAAAATATTATCGCCAATTGAAATAAAAGAGTTAGAAAGACCGCAAGATTTCGCGGCTTTCCAATTAAGATTAGCTAGTCCTGAAAAAATATTAGCTTGGTCTTGTGGTGAAGTAAAAAAACCTGAAACTATTAACTATAGAACACTTAAACCTGAAAGAGATGGTTTATTTTGTGCGAAAATTTTTGGACCTGTAAAAGATTATGAATGTCTTTGTGGTAAATACAAAAAAATGAGATACAAAGGTGTTGTATGTGAAAAATGTGGAGTTGAAGTAACTTCATCAAAAGTTAGACGACATAGAATGGGTCATATTGATTTAGTATCTCCTGTTGCACATATTTGGATGGTTAGCTCATTACCAACAAGAATCGGTACATTATTAGGTGTTAAACTTAAAGATCTTGAGAGAGTATTATATTATGAAGCATATATTGTAAGCGTTGCAGGTGATGCATTTTACGATAATGAAAAAACTAAAAAAGTTGAAAAATATGATATCTTAAATGAAGAACAATATAGAACTATTGCAGATTTATTTGAGCACACAGGTTTTGAAGCAAACATGGGTGGACAAATTGTAAGAGATTTATTAGAAACTATTGATTTATTTGAATTATTAACAGTTTTAAAAGAAGAAATGGGTTCAACTAAATCAGAAGCAAAAAGAAAAACTATAATCAAAAGATTAAAAGTTGTTGAAAACTTCTTAAACTCTGGAAATAAACCAGAATGGATGATGTTAACTCAATTACCAGTTCTTCCACCTGATTTAAGACCACTTGTTTCACTTGATGGTGGAAAATTTGCAGTTTCAGACGTTAATGACTTATATAGAAGAGTTATTAACAGAAACAACAGATTAAAAAGATTAACAGAACTTGATGCTCCTGAAATCATTATCAGAAATGAAAAAAGAATGCTTCAAGAAGCAGTTGATGCTTTATTTGATAATGGTAAAACTGCAAATGCTGTTAAAGGTGCAAATAAAAGACCTTTAAAATCATTATCAGAAATTATTAAAGGTAAACAAGGACGATTCAGACAAAACTTACTTGGTAAAAGGGTTGACTTCTCAGGAAGATCTGTTATCGTTGTTGGGCCTACATTAAATATGGACCAATGTGGTATTCCTAAAAAAATGGCTTTAGAGTTATTTAAACCGCATTTAATGGCTAAATTAGAAGAAAAAGGTTATGCAACTACTTTAAAAGCTGCAAAAAGATTAATTGAATCTGAAGCTAATGAAGTATGGGAATGTCTAAACGAAATCGTTGATGAATACCCAATTATGTTAAATAGAGCTCCAACTCTACATAAACTTTCTATTCAAGCTTTCCACCCTGTATTAATTGATGGAAAAGCAATTAGATTACACCCATTAGTTTGTGCTGCATTTAATGCCGACTTCGATGGGGATCAAATGGCAGTTCACGTGCCTTTATCACAAGAAGCAGTTGCAGAAGCAAAAATTTTAATGATGTCTTCTATGAATATTCTTTTACCAGCATCTGGTAGAGCTATTGCTGTACCATCACAGGATATGATTTTAGGTATTTATTATCTATCATTAGAAAAAGATGGAGTAAAAGGTGAGCACAAATTATTTACAGATGTAAATGAAGTTAAAATTGCATTAGATATGGGTCAAGTTGATCTTCATGCAAAAATTAGAACTAAATTAGATGATAAAGTTATTCATACAACTGTTGGAAGATTAATTATTCATGAAATTTTACCTGAATTTGTACCAGCAAATTTATGGAATAAAATTTTAAAGAAAAAAGATATTGGTATATTAGTTGATTATATTTATAAACATGGTGGTTATGAAGTAACTCCAAGATTCTTAGATAACTTAAAAAATCTAGGGTTTAAATATGCAACAATTGCTGGTATTTCTATTTCTATTGATGATATTAGAGTTCCTGAAACAAAAGTTGGACATATTACTAAATCTAAAAAAGAAGTTATTGACGTTCAAAAACAATTCTCTCAAGGTTTATTAACTGAGCAAGAAAGATATAATAAAATTATTGATATCTGGACAGAAGTTAATAATAGACTTGGTTCAGAGATGATGGAATTAGTTAAAACTGATAAAAATGGATTTAACTCTATTTATATGATGGCTGACTCAGGAGCTAGGGGTTCTGCTGCTCAAATTAGACAGTTATCGGGTATGAGGGGACTTATGGCTAAGCCAGATGGTTCAATTATTGAAACTCCAATTATTTCAAACTTTAGAGAAGGTCTAAACGTACTTGAGTACTTTATTTCTACTCACGGAGCTAGAAAAGGTCTTGCGGATACTGCACTTAAAACTGCAAATGCTGGGTATTTAACAAGAAAATTAATTGACGTATCTCAAAATGTTAGAATTACAGTTGAAGATTGTGGAACTCACGAAGGTATCGAAATTACTGATATTACTTCAGGTAATGAATTAATTGAGAGTTTAGAAGAAAGAATTACAGGTAGAGTTATCGCTGAAGATATTATTGATCCTATTTCAAATGAAATTTTATTTGCAGAGGGTACATTAATTACTGAAGAAGATGCAAAAGTTGTTGCTGATGCTGAAGTAAAAGCTGTAACTATTAGAACTCCATTAACTTGTAAAGTTGAAAATGGATTATGTTCAAAATGTTATGGTCTAAATCTGGGTGAGCAAAGAAAAGCAAAACCAGGTGAAGCTGTTGGAGTTGTTGCTGCTCAATCAATTGGAGAGCCAGGAACTCAGCTTACGCTACGAACTTTCCACGTTGGGGGAACAGCATCTGCTACTCAAACAGAAAGAGAATTAAAAGCTGATAAAGAAGGTTTCATTAGATACTATAACATCAAAAAACATGTTAAATCTGATGGAAAAATCATTGTTGCAAATAGAAGAAATGCGGGTGTTTTATTAGTTGAACCAAAAATTAATGCACCATTTAAAGGTAAAGTTACAGTTGAAACAATTCATGAAGAAACAATTTTAACTATTACAAATGGAAAAGACACTAAAAAATATTATTTAAGAAAAAATGATGTTGCAAAAGCAAATGAATTAGCTGGTATTTCTGGAAAAATCGAAGGTAAATTATATTTACCTTATTCAAACGGTGATGAAGTAGAACAAAATGAATCTATCGTTGAGATGATTAAAGATGGATGGAATGTACCAAATAGAATCCCATTTGCTTCAGAATTAAAAGTTGAAGATGGAGCACCTATTACTTCAATTATTACTTCAGGAGCTAAAGGTACTGTTAAATATTATAAATTAATAGGTGATTATTTAGAAAGAAGAGAAGATATTAAAGCTGGTGATACAGTAAGTGATAAAGGTGTATTCGCAGTTATCGTTGATGGTGAAGATAGAGAAGCACTAAGACATTATATTGCACGTGGTTCATTAATTGAATTAAATGATAATACAAATGTTGAAAAAGAATCTGTAATTGCAGTACCAAAAGTTTCTGCACAAGTAGTAATTGCTGAATGGGATCCATATGCAAACCCAACAATTGCTGAAAAAGCTGGAACAATATCATTTGAAGATATTATCCCAGGAGTTACTGTTTCTGAGCAATTTGATGAATTAACAGGAACTTCTAAATTAGTTGTTAATGAGTATATTCCAAGTGGATATAAACCAACAATTATTTTAGCAACAGATGATAAAGAGATTATTAGATATTCACTTGATCCTAAAACTTCGTTAAACGTTGCAGAAGGTAAAAAAGTTGAAGTTGCTGATATTCTTGGTAAAACACCAAAAGCAACTCAAAAATCAAAAGATATTACTGGGGGTCTTCCAAGAGTATCTGAATTATTTGAAGCTAGACGACCAAAAAATATTGCTGTATTAGCATCATTTGACGGTGTTGTAACATTTGGTAAACCATTAAGAAATAAACAAAGAATTATTATCTCTGATAACACAGGTAATAATAGTGAGTATTTAGTAGAGAAATCTAAACAAATTCTTGTACATGAAGGTGAGTTCGTTCATGCTGGTGAAGCATTAACAGATGGTCAAACTTCTCCTCATGATGTATTAAGAATTCTTGGAGAAAAAGCTTTACATTACTTTATTGTTTCTGAAGTACAACAAGTATATAGATCTCAAGGGGTTAATATTGCTGATAAACATATTGAGGTAATTACATCTCAAATGTTAAGACAAGTTGCTATTTTAGACGGTGGAGATACTAAATTTATCGTTGGAGACATGGTTTCTAAAAAGAAATTCAAAATTGAAAATGCTAAAGTAATTAAATTAGGTGGAGAACCTGCAATTGCTGAACCTTTATTATTAGGTATCACAAGAGCTGCCGTTACATCTGATTCTATTATCTCAGCTGCTTCTTTCCAAGAAACAACAAAAGTTTTAACAGAAGCTGCTATATCTGCTAAAATGGATATGTTAGAAGACTTAAAAGAAAATGTTGTTATTGGTAGAACTATTCCTGTTGGAACAGGTCTATACAAAAACCAAAAAATTAAATTTTCTGAACATTAATCTTAAACAATAGAGCTTTGGCTCTATTGTTTAAATACTTCTTTATATAATATGACAATCCTACTTTTATTTTTAATCTTTGTTGCTCTTGAGTTTTTTGAATCAACATGGCAAAAATCTGATACTTTGTATGGTTTGATTAATAATAACTTCTCAATTTTTAATAAAAATATAATTTTATATTTTTTATTACACACAACATTTTTTTATACAATATTTTTATCTTTTTACCTTAATAATTTTACTTTCTGGATGAGTTCAATTTTAGTAATTAAATTCCTAGATATAAGTTTTAAATTAACTTTAATGCAAAAACTTTCAAGTGGTAAAGAAATCAATGAATTAATTCCAATGAATATTAATATGAATCTAGTTTTTAGATATATGAACTTAGTAATTTATCCTTTAACATTTTTATTCGCAATTGGTTTTTAATAATTTAAATTTTGTAACTAAATTTTTATGCTAAAATGCTAGAATTAAATAAAAAGGAATATAAATGCAATATTTAGTTATCGCTTATGACAATGAAAACGCACTAGAAAGAAGATTAGAATCAAGAGAAGCACACATTGAAGGTGCAAGAAAACTTATGGCTGAAGGTAAAATAATAAACGCAGGTGCATTAATAGAAGATGATGTAATGGTAGGATCTACACTTTTTATAGATTTTGAAACAGATGAAGAATTAGATGAGTGGTTAGAAAATGAACCTTATGTAAAAAATAATGTATGGAACATGGATGAATTCCAGATCGTTCCAATGAAATTACTCCCAAAAAAATAAATAATTCATCAAATAAGCCCATTTTATAGGGCTTATTACTACTTTTAAATCTCAAATCACATCATATGAAATCATAATAAATCAGGCTAAGTCAAGTTTTTTTCAGGTAATATTTCAGGTACTATAAGACTTAATGAAAAGTGAGTACCTGAAAAATGCCAAAAATATCTAAACCGCTTACTACAACAGAAGTAAAGAGCTATAAAGCCGAATCTAAAATGTATAAAAAACCTGATGGAAAAGGATTATGGCTAGTTGTAAAACCTAATGGAACTAAATCATGGAGATTTGATTTTAGATATGGTAATAAAAATCTTAGTATGTCTTTTGGTATTTATCCTGAAGTCGGATTAAAAGAAGCTAGAGAAAAGAGAGAAGAGGCTAGAGAACAATTATCTAAGAATAATAATCCTATATCGATTAAAAGAATTAAAAAAGCTTCAGAATCATTAACGTTACAAAATGTAATTGAAGAATGGTTAGAACTTAGAAAAAGAAGTACTAGTGAAGCTACTATAACCCAAAATGAAAGAATTATAAAAAATATTACAAATTGGCTTGGTACTGTTGCTATAAAAGATATAAAAAGAACAGATATTATATTTGCATTAGAAAAAATGCAAAATAGGGGAGTTGTTGAATCAGCCCATAGACTATTGTCTTTAATTAATAAAATATACATGTATGCAGTTACTAAAGAATATGTAGAACATAACATAATTGCAGATATAGATAAAAGTTCAGTTTTAGTTCCAAATAAAAAAGATAATCATCTTCCTGCATTAACTAATCCCAAAGATATTAGACAACTACTTCTTGATATAAATTCAATTGGTGAAAAATTAAAAAGTGATATTAGTACTATATTTATATTTAAACTCATTCCTTATGTTTTTGTTAGAAGTGAAAATATTAGACTTATGTGTTGGGATGACTTAAATTTAGAAAAAGGTATATGGGAAATACCAAAAGAAAAAATGAAAATGAAAGTTGATTTTGTTTGTCCTTTACCATTTCAAGCTGTAAATATTTTAAAACAAATTGAACCATATTCAAAACATAGGAGTAAATTTGTATTTCCATCACCTTATAAGAACGATAGGGGAGTTTCAGGTGCTACCTTATCAGATACATTAAATAAGCTTGGATATCAAAATAAACACTCTTTCCATGGCTTTAGAAGTATGTTTTCTACTATTGCTCATGAATTATATAAAGAACATGGTTTTCATTCTGATATTATTGAATCTTGTCTAGCTCATAAAGAGAAAAATAAAATTAAAGCGGCTTACAATAGAGAATCAAAATTTAAATATTTTGAAGAAAAAAAAGAACTAATTCAGTGGTGGGCTGATTGGTTAGATCAAATAAAAAAAAGCATATAATTTACTTTTAAAAAAGTTTATAAAAAGTTTATAAAAAGTTTATAAATTTTTGTTTTATATATTTAACACAGTTACTATGTTACGGTATATTTACTGAATAATTAGATTTAAATTAAATAGTAAGTTATTTGGATATCTTATTCCTGATTTATTTGAAAATTAGCATCTTCTAATCTTTTGAATTAGATTTGATTAAAATAGATGATATTAATACATTTTTCAACAAATAAAAGCAATTAACATCAAAAAGAGTCATTTGAGAGTCATTCTTTTGTTAAAATTTGGTAAAATATTATTTATTATAAATGAAAGCATATAAATGACTGAATCAGATACTCGTTCTAAACTTATTGATCCTAAACTAAAAGAATCAAATTGGACTGAAAATAACATTGTTAGAGAGTACTTTTTTACTGATGGTAGAAAACTAATTGGTAATAAAAGAGGAAAAAGATATTTTGTAGATTATCTACTCTCTTTTAAAAATACAAATCTAGCAATAGTTGAAGCAAAAGCAGATGATAAAGATGCTCTTGATGGTTTACAACAATCAATAGAGTATGCCAAAAAGTTAAAAATAGATTTTGTATATGCTACAAATGGACTTAAAATCTTTGAACACTCTTTGATAGAAGGAAATGGTAAATGGATTGATTCATATCCAACTCCTCAAGAACTGTTTGAAAGAAAATTTGGGAAAATTGATACAAAAGTAGAAACTACTATCACGTATCCATTTCATTTAGAAGATGGGATGAAACCAAGATTCTATCAACAAATTGCAGTTCAAAAAGCTATTGAAGCAATTGCAAATAACAAAGATAGAGTTCTTTTAACACTTGCTACGGGAACTGGTAAAACTTATATAGCATTTCAAATAGTTTATAGACTATTCCAATCAAAATGGAATAAAGATGGAAGTAATAGAAGACCAAAGATTCTATTTCTTGCAGATAGAAATATACTAAAATCACAAGCAATAAATCAGTTTAATTCAATGGAAAAAGATATTGTTGAAATTACAGGAAAAGAGATTAGAAAGCGTGGTGGAAAAGTTCCTACAAATGCTAATGTATTCTTTGCAATATACCAATCAATTGCTGAAAATAAAAAACAGATAGAAAATACACAAGAAGATGAAGAAGATGATGTAAGTGGATACTATAAACAATATCCAAAAAACTTCTTTGATTTAATTATCATAGATGAGTGTCATAGAGGTAGTGCTAACGATGAAAGTTCTTGGAGAGATATTTTAAATCATTTTACAAGTGCTACACATTTAGGATTAACTGCAACTCCAAAAAGAGATGACAATGGAGATACGTACAAATACTTTGGCGATCCAATTTATGAATACTCACTAAAAGATGGTATTAATGACGGATTTCTAACTCCTTACAAAGTAAAAAGAGTTCAAACAAATATAGATGAATACAAGTTTGATCCAAATGACATAATAACAGGTGAACTAAAAGAAAACATAGTAAAACTAGAACAGTTTGAAAAACAAGTAATTATTCCAAAAAGAACAAGATTAATAGCAAGAACTATATTAAACAATATAAATCCTATGGATAAGACTATTGTATTTTGCGTAAACCAACAACATGCATCAGAAATGAAAATTGCAATTGATAAATATAAAACTATCAAAGACAATAGCTATTGTGTACGAGTAACATCAGATGAAGGTGAAATTGGAAGAAACTTTTTAGAAGATTTTCAAAACAATGATAAAGATATCCCTACCATACTAACAAGTTCTAAGATGCTAACAACAGGAGTTGATGCTAAAAATGTAAGAAATGTAGTATTAACAGCTCCTATTAGATCTATGACAGAATTTAAGCAAATCATTGGAAGAGGTACAAGAGTTTTTGAAGGAAAAGATTTCTTCACTATAATTGATTTTGTAGGAGCTACGAATCTGTTTTATGATAAAGAATGGGATGATAATAAAGATAAGTTAAAAGAAGATATTGAAGATATTATAGCCACAGACAATGAGCTTGATAAAGATAAACCTGATACAAACCAAAATGATTATGAGTTACAAGATAATCAAGAAGATAAAGTTAGTGATATAGAAAGTGAATATGAAGCTAGAACATCAGATGAAAAACAAAAAAATGAAAAAGTAATTATAGATATAAAAGGTAAAAAACTAAAAGTAATCAACATAGAAACTACTTATGTTGGAGACGATGGTAAGCCTCTTAAAACAAATGAATACTTAGAATTATTGATTGGTATTTTAGGTAAGTTTTACAATGACGAACAAGGTTTAAGAGAAATATGGAGTAGTCCAAAAAATAGAAAAGATTTATTAAATAAACTAAGAGAAATGAATATAGATGAATCTCAATTAAATGATTTAAAAGAAATCTTTGAAGCGCAAAATTCAGATATTTATGATGTATTAGCTCATATATCTTTTAATCTTGATATAAAAACAAGAAGTGAAAGAGTAATAGCTGTTGAGAGCTCTACTTTTGTGGAAAAATATCACAATGAAAAAGCAAAAGAGTTTATAGAATTTATCCTAGAACGATATAAAAAAGATGGTGTTAAAGAATTAGATGAAGATAAACTAAGTGATTTGGTGAAACTTAGTGGATTTGATAGAAGTGAGTTAAGACAATCTTTTGGAAATTACAATATTAGAGATGAATATTTTGGATTGCAAAGAGAAATTTATAAATGAAGTTTTTAAACAAAAAACAAGATTCATTATATTATAATCGAATTAACATACTTCCCCCACCTCTTACTAAAGTGCAAATGGGGGAGTGCTTATGATTACTTACGAAAAACCACATTTATCATATCATGAACAAATCCAACTTTTAAAAAATAGAAACTTAAATATAAATGATGAAGATTATGCTTTGCAAAAATTAAAACATATTAGTTATTATAGATTAAGTGCTTATTTCATACCTTTTTATTCTCAAAAAGATATTTTTACTAATGGTACTACTTTTGATGATATTATAGAGTTATATCATTTTGATAAAGAGCTTCGAATACTAACATTTAGTGCAATAGAAAAAATAGAAATATTTTTAAGAACTTCAATAGCATATAACTTTGCAAAAGAGCATACACCTTTTGGATATGTGGATAATAAAAATTTTTATTGTGATGACAAAGATTTTAATTGGTTTTGTTCTGATGTGCAAAAAGAAACTAAAAGATCAAAAGAAACTTTTGTAAAACACTTTAGAGATAAGTATACTCAAAAAGATTTACCAATATGGATGGTAGTAGAAACTATATCTTTTGGAACACTGTCAAAACTTTATACTATGCTTTGTCCAGAAACTGAAAAACTTATACTTAATGGTATAGATTTACCGTCGTTTGTATTTAAAAATTGGCTTCATGTTTTTTCGTATATAAGAAATATATCAGCTCATCATAGCAGGTTATGGAATAGGCAATTTGTAATTAAAACAAAAATACCAAGACATAAAAAAGAGTTCAAAGGTATGATAAATGATAGATATTATACTTTTGCAATGATGGCAAATTATGTTTTAACTGCGATAAATGATACTTTTGACTTCAAAAAAGAGTTAAAAGATTTGTTTGATAAATATCCAAATATTGATAAAAAAAGTATGGGATTTATTGAATATTGAGGGAGAATTGATGTGTAAAATATATTTAGATAATATACTAAAGAAATTAAAAAATTAAATATTTTCAGTATAAACTATATGTAAAAAATACAATAATTTACCCATAGATATAAACCTATATTAAAAATATAAAGAAATTTACCCATAGAAAAAAAAGAGGAAATATAATTGGAAAGCAAAATAAACAGAATAACAGATATCCTAAGAAGAGATGATGGTATAAGTGGAGCGATGCACTACACAGAGCAAATCTCTTGGATACTTTTTTTAAAATTCCTTAATGATCTTGAAGAAACAAAAAATGATGATGCTCAGCTTGATGGTGAGATTTATAACTTTGTTTTAGATGAAAAGTTCAGATGGGGTTCATGGGCTGTTTTAAAAGCAAATGGGAAAATAGATGTAATCAACTCAAAAAGTGGAGAAGATTTATTAGAGTTTGTAAATAAAGAACTATTTCCTTATCTAAAATCATTTAAAAATATTACTGAAAATCCTAAATCAATCAAATACAAAATTGGTGCTATATTTGAATTTTTGGATAATAGAATAGCAAATGGACACACCCTTAGAGAAGTGTTAGACATCATTGATGAGATGGATTTTCATAACAATAGTGATTTATATCAATTATCTCTTATCTATGAAAAACTTCTAAAAGATATGGGTAGTGATGGTGGAAATAGTGGTGAATTTTATACACCTCGTCCACTTATCAAAGTGATTACAGAGGTAGTAAATCCTAAAATTGGTGATAAAATCTATGATCCAGCAGTTGGAAGTTGTGGATTTTTGATTGAAGCTTATAATCATATCAGATATGAAAATATTGAAACAAATAAACAAAGAGAGTTATCAACTGAGCAATTGAGATTTTTAAGTGAAGATACTTTTTTTGGAAATGAAAAAACTCCATTATCTTATGTAATGGGTGTAATGAATATGATTTTACACGGAGTTGAGTCTCCAAATATATCTAAAACAAATACACTAACACGAGATATACGAGGTTTAGAGGAAAAAGATAGATATGATTGTATCTTAGCAAATCCTCCTTTTGGTGGAAAAGAAAAAGAGCAAATCCAACAAAACTTTCCTATTAAATCAAATGCAACAGAGTTACTATTTTTACAACATATGATGAATAGTTTAAAACTTCAAGGTCGTTGTGGTGTTGTAATTCCTGAGGGTGTATTGTTTCAAACTAACAATGCTTTTCAATCTGTAAAAAAAGATTTATGTGAAAGGTTTAATGTTCATACTATTTTATCACTACCAAGTGGAGTATTTTTACCATATAGTGGAGTTAAAACGAATGTAATCTTCTTTGATAGAAATGGAAGTACTTCTGATATATTTTATTATGAAGTAAATCCAAGCTCTAAACTTACAAAAAACAAGCCAATTAACAATAGTCATTTTGAAGAGTTTTTAGACGTATGGAAAGATAGGAAAATCACTGATAATTCTTGGATAGTGAATATAAATGATATTAAAGATTTTGATATTAGTGCCAAAAATCCAAATAGAAATGACACTATTGAGCATAAATCTCCAATTGAGTTAGTTGAAAATATCAAACTAAACAATGCTGAAATAAATGATTTGATGGATGAGATAGAAGCTATTTTGATAGGGAAAGATATAAATGAGTGAGTTATATCAATTACCTGAGGGGTGGGAGTGGAAGAAGTTAGGAGACAGTTCTGTATGTAAATTAGTAATGGGACAATCACCATCTTCTGATACTTACAATTCTGATGGAAAGGGTATGCCTTTTTTTCAAGGTAAAACTGAGTTTGGTGAGATGTATCCAACTGTATCAAAATATTGTACTGCTCCTAAAAAAATAGCAGAAATTGGAGATATATTACTATCAGTTAGAGCCCCAGTTGGACCAACTAATATCTCAAATATTCAATGTTGTATCGGTAGAGGATTAGGAGCTATTAGACCAAGCGAATCGAATACTTTAACAAATTATCTATTATACTTTTTTAGAAATTTTGAATTGGAAATATCAAATAAAGGTAAAGGTAGTACCTTTTCTGCAATTACAAAAAAAGAATTAGAAGATACAAATATTCCTCTCCCACCACTTTCAGAACAACAAAGAATAGTTTCTAAATTGGATTTACTCTTTGAAAAAATAGATAAATCAATAGCCCTACATCAAAAAAATATGGATGAAGCTAACGCATTTATGGGAAGTGTTTTGAATGATGTTTTTGGAGAGTTGGAAGAGAAGTATGAAAAATTTTCTATTAATACTGTAGCAACAATAAAAGGTGGGAAAAGAGTACCTAAAGGATATAAACTATCAGAAAAGCCTACACCATATCCTTATTTAAGAGTAACTGATTTTAAAGATTATGGAACCATATGCACTGGTAAAATGTTGTATTTAACTAAAGAAGTATACGAGCTAATTAAAAGATATACAATTACAGATAAAGATTTATATATTACTAATGTTGGAAATACAATAGGAAAAAGTGGAATTATTCCTTCAGAGTTAAATGGAGCTAATTTGACTGAAAATGCAGTTAAGTTGGTATATAAAGATAAAAATAATACATCTAATAAATTTATGTATTATTTCACAAAATCATCAATTTTTTTAACCCAATTAGAATCTGCCACAATGCAAATGGCTGTACCAAAGTTAGCTATTATGAGACTAGGAGAGATTACATTACCATTTCCTAATATATCAATCCAACAAAAAGTAGTCAAATATTTAGATGAAATTTCAGAAAAAATAGAAAAAATCAAACAAGCACAAAAAGCTAAAATGGATAGCCTCAAAGCATTAAAAGCTTCTATTTTAGACCAAGCTTTTAAAGGGGAATTATAGATGATTTTTTCATCTATATTTAATCATAAAGAAAAGTATGCAAACAGATTTTAATTCAATATTTTGGAAAACATGGGGAGTAAATCAAAGAGTTTATGCCTATGAAGATGTTTATCGTATTAAAAATAATGATACAAATAAAGAAAAAAAGAAATTTTTTAAATTTAAAAATTCCACAAATATGAGAATTGATGATTTTATAGAGTTATTGTATAAAGAACCAAATAATTTTTATTTTTTATTTGATAATCTATTTTCAAAAGTTGAAAATGACAATAGTCTTGAATTAATAAAAGAATTAAATAACATTGCATTTACTTTTAGATTTTTAGATATCTTCGAAACCAAAGATATTGAAAAAATAGTGAATATATTCTCTTTTCAAATTGCATATATAATAAAGCATATTGAGAAGTTAAATATTGATATTAATCTTTTTGAACAATCTTTAAAAGATAATAGTTTTAAACCATATATTGATAATTATGAAAAAATTAACAATAAAAATCAAAATGGGGTAGCTTATGATTTACATACAATATTTTATAAATTAACAGAATCAATATCTGTAAATTATGATTCTAATATCAAAGATATAGATGAATCAAAAGTTTTTGTAAATGATGTATCAAGATGGAAAAATGGTGAACTTCCAGAATTTTTTAAAGTAATAGTTATGAATGTTACATTTTTTTCAAAAAAGCAGAAATATGAACAAAGAGCACAATTAATCTTAATGCTTATTTTAAGAGCATTGTTACATATAAAAAAAGAGTTTAATATTGATGAAGAAATTGAAGATCAATTTTTAGAAAAGTTAAAGAATTTTAGAAAAAAAAGTCTTGATGAATTAACTAATTTAAAACTAAAATATTGTATCGATTTTGAAAATATACTTTTTGAACAAAATGATAGTAATAGCCTTGATTTAAATAATTTGATTAAATATATTGCTCCATTTTTTGAAGATATAAAAGAAATCAATATTGAAAAAGATTTACAAAATAAAATGACTAAATATCTTACAAAAAATGTAAACTGGCACTATTAGAATGAATTTGATATAAAAAATTTATTTATAATTCTTTTATCTAAATATAAAAGGAAAGAAAATGTCAAAATCAAATTCAAGACCAGTTAATGGACCAAGTACTACGGGGAATCCATCAGGAAGAGGTAGAGGGAATAATTCTCCTAGAAGAGGATAGATAATATTCTATCTTCTTTAGGGATACATAAAAGAAGTTGAACCAATAGTTCTTTACATAGTAAATTAACTTGTTTATCTAAAAAAAGTATCTAATATTATAGTCTTGTTAGATATGTTAAAATTTACTTAAATATAATATTTAATTATCAAAATTAAGTATTTCATTTAATAAATCCAAAAACTACTAATCAAATCAAATCAAATTTTATCAAATCAAATCAAAAAAATCAAAAAAATAATTTATTGTATTTCTCTTTAAAACCCTATATACTAGCTCTATAAATATTTAGAGCTTGGCAAGCTACATATCTGCTTAGTAGATTTATCACTTGATAGATTTGTTAAGCTCTAAGTATTTATTAGATGTGTAACTTGCCAAATTTACAATCTAATTTTAAATACTAATAAAAAAATCTATTTTAATTTTAAATATAAAACTATGAAGCCACTTAATTGTTGGAGAATATTTTTATGTTTGAAAAAAGGAGTATTTCAGCAATTCTTCCCTGTTAGTTTGGCGACTAAAAGAATTGCTAAAAAGTAAGTAACATCTTACCAAAAATCTAAATACATAGCAATTATTTAGCAAATAATTTTTCAAAAAAATCAACTTTAGTGTTGAGGATAAAGTATTGCTTAATAATTGTCCCTGTTCAATCATTTGAGCTTGAAAAACTATAGCGGTAGAGTGGGGGGACTGCCTGTAAGCGAAAACTTGCGATAAAATAAATACTTTCACAAAGTGAGAATGAACTCATTAAAAATCATAGCCAAATAAGAGACCAAATCAGCAAGGTGTGAGGAAGTGTATGCGGTACGATTCACCTTGGAGATGCCCGTTCTACTATTTTTATAGTAGCAAGGACACTCCTATAGATTTACTAGTTAATATATAAAACAGAGGTTTTTAAATAAACAATAAATGTTTATACTAGATTAATTAAATATATAGGTTATTAGATAAGGGGAACCGTCTAATGTAATTGTGTCGTAGATTAAGAGCTGAACAATAATCTACTAAATGTCGTAACGAAAGTCCTGCAAAAGCCGTGTCATTTGCAACTTTTAGACTAACTTGTTCTGTACTATTTTGTTAAATCCAAAGTAGTACAAGGGCAAGTTGTCTTCACTCTAGAGCCATTCCCTACCATATCATTTGAACTAGCCAAAGGCGAACGGCAAGATTAACTTAAAAGAGTGAGACAACTGAGACAAAAAAGGTGGAAGAATTGAATATTTAAATATTGACTATATCTTTGGTTTTGTTAATAGTATCATTAATTCTTATATTTTAAATATATTAGAAATAATTTAATTTACTTTATTTTATTTCATTTAATGAAATTAACTATTATCATTTTTTAAATGATAAGAAAAAGATAAAGAAGTCATGATATGTGATAATGTTTTTAGAATTATTATTTATAAATATGAAAGGATAAAACTATGAATAAATATAAAAGATTAGATCTTACAAAACTTGAATATGAATGTTTGATTGAGATTATAGATTTTGAAAAATTAAAAGAAATTGAAAAAAGATATAAAGAAATTGAAGGCTTTAGTATAGTAAATAAATTGAATAATCCCAAAAATATAAATTTTAGTTTAGCTAAATGTTTAGCATCAGAAAAAGCAACAAAAGCAAGAAGTAATAAAGCAAAATATAAAATTGATACTGCAGTGGAAATCTTAAGAACTCAAAGAAAAGATATTACACGATATTCAGTTGCAAAGGTTTCTGGTGTAAGTTTTAGTACTGTTAAGAGATATCTGTCGGATGAAACTTTAAAATATTTAAATGAAAAGAAATGAAGTTTTAATCATCATTAATATTTCTGATTTATCTTTCATAAAGCAAAATAAAATCTAGAAAAAGATATACTTTTTTCTAGAAATTAAAATTAAGGAATAATCAATTGAAGCTCTATGATACAGTATTTTATTTTATATCTGGCCATGGTAAGGGTTGGGCTTTTTCTTCTACTGATTTAATAAAAAAATTTGATCGTCAACAAATTGATAATGTACTATCTGATTTAGTAAAAGCTAAAAAAATAAGAAGAGTATCAAGAGGAATTTATGATTATCCTAAATATAGTGATTTCCTAAAAAAAGAATTAAATCCAGATATAGAACAAGTATCCAGGGCATATGCTAGAAAGTTTAACTGGAGAATAGAAGTATCTGGAGATAGTGCTTTAAATATTTTAAATCTATCTACTCAAATTCAAGCTAAGTATATTTATCTTAGTGATGGTCCCAACAAGAGTTATAAATTATTCAATGATGTAGTAATAGAGTTTAAAAAATCTGTTTTAAAAGATATAGGATTTAAATATAAAGAGAGTTCTCTAATAGTTCAAGCTTTAAAATCTTTGGGTAAAGAACATATTACAAATGAAATAATAAATAAAATAAAAGATCAAATTGATTCTAAAATGTATGAAAAGATTTTAAATGATACTCAAACTACAACAGTATGGGTATATGAAATAATAAAACAAATATGTAAAGATAGTAACAATGAATAAAATAGCAAATTTACCTAAACAACAAAGAAGTGAACTTTTTTCTGAAACAGCAACACTTATGAATACAACAAACTCAATTGTTGAAAAAGACTTTTGGGTTGTTTGGACTTTAGATAAAGTATTTAGTGATGATAGATTAAATAAAATACTTATGTTTAAAGGTGGAACAAGTCTTTCAAAAGTATTTAATCTTATTGGAAGATTTTCTGAAGATATTGATTTAATTTTAGATTGGAGATTAGTTTCAAATGAAAACCCACTCAATGTTCAAGAATCAAAAAATAAACAAGTAAGATTTAATGAACAAATCAATGATAACGCAAAAGAATATATTAAAAATATACTACTACATATAATTTCAGAAAACTTATCCCCCTTATGTACTTGTAGTATGGCTGAAGATGGATTCTCAATAAATGTTAAATATCCAAATGCTTTTGATGATAATTATCTAAGACCTGAAATACTACTTGAAATAGGGCCATTAGCTTCTTGGCTACCTTCAGATAGTTTTGAAATATCTTCTTTTGCAGCTCAAGAATTCCCTCAAGTTTTTGAAAAAACTAAATGTACTGTAAATACAATAGTTGCAAAAAGAACATTTTGGGAAAAAGCAACAATCTTGCACCACGAAGCAAATAGACCTCTTGATTCTGCTATGCCAACTAGATATTCAAGACACTATTATGATCTAGCTATGATGGCTAAAAATGAAGTAAAAGATGAAGCATTAGTAGATTTAGAATTACTAAAAAATGTAGTTGAATTCAAACAAAAATTTTATCCTAGAATTTGGGCAAAATATGAAGAAGCAGTTCCTGGAACATTAAAACTTTTACCTCCTGAATTTAGACTTGATTCTTTGGAAAAAGATTATAAAGCTATGCAAAATATGATTTTTGATAAATATATTTCTTTTGAGGAGATAATTGATAGTTTGAGGAAATTAGAAAAAGAAATTAATGAAGTTTAGAGACTGTTCAGAGTTTAGTGTCAGCAAGCAATAATTTTTAAAAATCATATTATAGTTCAATAACTTAGTTTAAAACTTAGTGAAAGTTCCAAAATCTACAATTAAATTCTAAAATATAGTAATAAAGTTTTGTTAGAGGTATTTTAAGTACAATCTCTTTTTATGAGATTGAACTTAGTTAAAATTAATTTTATATTATTGAATACTTATTACTCCCCCAATAAACAGAGCTAATTTCATTAGCTAGCATATTTCACACTTTGATGTTGAAAAAAGTTAGCTATTTTTTGTGGATTCTTTTGTAAACTCTCCATATAATTTTGTGTGTTTTCTTTTAGTTCTTTTTGATTTTTTGGCAATCCATTTTTATGTACATTACTCTTATAATCTTGATTCAAATATTCATCAGGATTAAATTCTGGAGAATATGGTGGAAGATAAAATAATTTGATTTTATCTTTATGCTTTTCTTCCCAAGCTTTTACTAATTTAGCATGATGTACTCTTAGGTTATCTACTATCATAAATACTTTTTTATCATTTGATTTTATTACTTTTTCTAAAAAATCTATAAAATTATCTGTAGCTATTGAATCATCATACAATGCAAACATTGATTTACCTGTATTAGTAATGGCTGATATCATATTCACTTTAAATTTTCTAGCTGTATGGGTAAGAATAGGTTTTATTTTACTTCCTATTGGAGCATATCCTTTTAAATTTGATGGCATTGATACACAAGCAGTCTCATCGGCCCACCAAATATCTGCATTATTTATTTTTGCTTCTTTTTTGATTTGTGGATATGTTTCTTCCAACCAAGCTTTAGTTGCACTATCTTTTCTTTCATAAGCTCTTTTTATTGGTTTTTTCGAAGTAAATTGCCATTTTGCAAGATAATCTCCAACTGTTGATATTGGCATATCAATATCTACTACTCTTAGAATTAACTGTTTTACAGCTTCTCTTGTCCACAAAGCAAACTTAAACTTTAATTGTTCTGGGGTTGTATCTATAAGCATTCGGATGATTTTTTCCTCTTGTTCATCGCTAAGTCTCTTACCAGACTTTTTAGGACGACCAGTTTTTTGAACTTTAAGTGCTTTTTGACCATCTTTTTTATATTTGCTATACCATCTTGATGTTGTGATTTTTGACAAACCTAATATTGCAGCTGTTTCAAGATTACTTATACCACTATCCCTTAATTTAATTGCTCTATCTCTGAGATACTGTAATGTATTTGAATCTACTTTTCTAGCATCATTTTTTTCTAATTTATTTATTTTTTCCATTTCAAATTATAGCTAAATTTAGCATATAATTAGTTTAGTTTATCGGTGGAGTAATATTCCCATTAAAACAACTGGATTTTTATCTGATAATTTACCACTTAAATTCATAAATAAAGCAGTTAATCCTATAAATGTCATTCCATATAAAAATCCAGAAAAAACGTTTAAAAATATATTATTTGTTAAAGTTGGAATTAAAATACCAATAATTTGAATAAATAATGCTGTAATTATCATATTTACACTACCATATTTAAAAGCTAATTTCATCCAAATAATACTTGATGGAATTCCTGCAATTCCTACAAATAACCATGCTAAATTTCCATATCCTTCAAGCCCTTTTACTTTATCGATAATATCTGGTAAAAATGTAGCTTGAACTACAAATCCTATCCCTTCACAAAAATAAGCTATTGTTAATACAATTATAAAAGGAGTAAATATCTTCTTGTCTATTTTATGTTTTATTGCTTGTATATCTATTTTATTTTCAACAGATAAAATATATAATGGATATACACTGCAAATTATTGCAACAATTGTAAGAATTAACCAAGAAACTTGCCACAAATTTTCATTCATATTAATATATCTTAAAAATAAATGTGTCGTAGTAATAGCAATTCCTATACCCGAAAAATAGATACCCATAATTTTAGTTTTATCTTCTGCATTTAATTTCACCATTACAATAGATGAACAAACAACTAAAATCATCGCCGTGCCAAATCCAGCAGTTAATCTTGATAAAATCCATAAAAATTCATTTCTTGTTAATCCTAAAATTATTGTAGAGATAATTGATAATAGTAAACCTATTCTAAAAAATTTTATTTTTGTGTAAATATCTTTAATAAAAATAGCAAAAATAGCTCCGCTTAAATAACCTATATAATTTACTGATGCTAGAAAACCTGCGAATTTTACAGTTAATATATCATTCAACATTAATGGTAACAAAGAAGTAAAAGAAAATCTCGCGATACCAACTCCAATAATTATAGAAATGATACCTGCTAATAAGATAGTATTATTTGAATTTTTATCTAACAATAAACATATTTTCATGTAAGCCTTTAACTTGAAGTTAATTGGATAGTATAAATAATTAGTGTTCTTTTGGTGGATTATATAGGTTGGTCAGAAAATTTTAATTTAATTTATTTGCTTAGCATTTTGTAATAGTACATAATGGGAAGATTTTCTTTAAGTTTTATGATTTTCCCTTTCATTTGTTTTATTACTAAGATTTTTAAAGTATTAAAAGCTTAAGAAATAAAAATTAATATCTAGGATTAATAAATAAAAAAAGTAATTCTTTTGGAAATAAAAATAGTTAGTATTTCTTCACTTTTTCTGTTTCAATTATATTCACTATTCTAAGTTGAACTTTTCGTTCACGTTTGACTAGTTTAATTGAAAATTGTATTAATATAAGGAAGAACTATTTCTAAGCTATGCTAAGAATTATAAGAACCGTGGCGTATTTTGTACCTTTATGTAAATATAGCCAATCATATGTTTTTTCTTCAAATGAATTTAAATCTATAGGTTTAGTAATAAGATTTAATAATTATTTATACTTTATAAAAAGTAAAGAGACTAAATATATAACTCTTTAAAAAATTATTTTAAACATCTGTTTTCCGACACCCTTTTAAAAACTTCAAAATTCACTAAAAAAACACCAAAATAATATACGACAAACACTATCGGATTGTGATATAATACGGAAACTATATTAAAGGGGTTTTCCGTATGCTAGTAGGATATATAAGAGTTTCAACTGATGATCAAAATCTAAATTTACAAAAAGATGCACTTTTAAAATTTGGCATTGATGAAAGAAATATATTTTCAGATAAAACATCTGGTTCAAAAGATAAAAGAGTAGGACTTGATAAAGCAATTGAATTTTTAAAAGATGGTGATACTTTAGTTGTTTGGAAATTAGATAGATTAGGTAGAAGCTTAGCTCATCTAATAAGTATTATTACTTCTTTAAAAAATAGAAATATATCTTTTATATCTATTACTGAAGGTATGGATACAACAACTGCATCAGGAGAGCTATTCTTTCATATATTTGGAGCATTGGCTCAATTTGAAAGATCTTTAATTCAAGAAAGAGTAAAAGCTGGACTTGAATCTGCTAAACAAAGAGGAATAAGTGGTGGACGACCACGAGCTATTGATGATGAAAAAATAAATGCAATAAAAAAAGCACTGGATGATGGAATGAGTAAAGCTGCAATTTGCAGAACCTTTGGTGTAAAAAGAAGTACATTGATTGATAGCTTGAATAGAAGTTAGATTTTTTACAACGTTTATTTAATATGTTACAAGATTAATGTGGATGGTAATTTATTAGGGGCTTGGCATACGCCATGAGGACACTGAAAAGGTGTCCTTTTTTTGTACATATATTCTTAAAATAATTTTCAGAAAATCTTTCTTTAAAATGCCAAATTATCTTCAAGTTCTTTTTTAGTAAATATTGATTCAATAATTTTAGCTTTTGCACCACTAAAATAAGTATGATAACAATCTGCACGTATATCATACTTACCAGATTTATATACATAAGAACCAAGGGCTGAAACAACTCTTCCGTCTTTATCGAATTCTATATAAAAAGGTGCACTTACTACACCTTGATAACTGTTTTTCATATCTTCATAAAAATGTGTTGCGCTAAAATAGGGATCAATTTTATCCATACCTTTTTTATTTATTATACGGTTATATTTTTTAACTGTATTTCCTCTTTTTTGAGCGAATTCAATGTACTCTTTTGGATAAATACTTTTTTCATAATTTACTAAAAAGGAAGGTGCAAACTCTAAAGGTTTTACACCTGTAAGAATATTTAATTCTTTTAAAGTTGTAATTCCTTTTTTGTTATAATCAATTTTATTCCAGTTCTTAGATAATGAAGCTGATAACTCTTTGTCTTCAGATAAATCCATAAACATTTTTTCACTATTTGGTTGTCCATTTTTAAATGCCATTTTGTCTGTAACTTGTTGTGTACATCCAGTTAAAAGATATGCGCTTACTAATGCAAGTAATCCAATTTTAATTATTGGCTTTTTTATTTTATTTATATCAGCTATTAATAGTCCTGCCATTTTTTATTCCCTTTAATAATTACGCCCTATCAGGTGTTGTTAATAAAATTATATACGAATAAAATTAAATAAAACCTTATAGGGTGTTAATTTAATGAAAATTGTTGATTTTGAAAATGGATGTTTAGAAGAGTTTTATAAAAGAGTTAGTAAAAATGTTATTAGAATTAGAAAACAAAAAAAAATATCTCAATTAAAATTAGCGAATGCAATTGGTCATCAAAATGCAACTTTTATAGGAAAAGCTGAACTTTTATCAGAAAATAAACACTTTAATCTTGAACACTTATATAAAATTTCAATAGTTTTAGATGTTAATATAGAAGAATTTTTTCAAAATGAGTTTTAAAGACTTCCCTTCACTAACTATTTTATCTATTCATTAAATATATGCAACCTTTGTATTACAAACGAAATCTTTGTCACTTGAGTATAATAGCTCTAATAAATCAATAGCAGCAATGAAAGCAACAGAAATAAGAAGTAAAAAAGTTAAGTATAAAATGAATATAGCAATTGAAATACTACATACTCAAAAAAAAGAGATAACACACTACACAATAGCAAAAATATCAAAAGTAAGTTTTAATACTGTAAAAAAACATATGTCTGATGAATATATCAAATCATTAAACGAAATGAAATAAAACTACAATCTCTTATTCCCACATCCCAATTAATTACTATATACTATTTTATTACTAATAACTTAATATTAATCTATTAGTAATAAAATATTAAATAATATATAATCTAATATCAATTTAATAGTATTTTATATATAATTGGCCATTAAAAAATCAAAGGAATTTAAGATGGTGATTTCAGTTTGTAATGAAAAAGGTGGTAGTGGAAAAACTACAATTGCCTTAAATCTTGCAGTAAAACTTGGACTATTAAAAGAAGATACTTTATTAATTGATGCCGATCCTCAAAGAAGTATTGAAGTCTTTACAAATATTAGAGCAAATGAAAATATTGAACTTATTTTTAATACTGTTTCAAAATTTGGAAGTAGTCTAGGAAAAGAAGTTAAAAGCTTACAAAATAAATATTCTTCTATTATAATAGATACAGGTGGAAGAGATAGTGAAGAAATGAGACAAGCATTAGCTATTAGTGACTTAGTAATTATTCCTACACTTCCAAGTGATTTAGATATTGCTGTTTTAAATAAAATGATAAATTTGTTTAATCAAGCAAAAGTATTTAATCCAAATGCAAAGGCACTTATCACTATTTCAAAAGCAAGTCCAAATCCTTTTTTAACTAAAAAAATAAAAGATTTAAAAGAGTATATTATAGATAAAAAACTTGAAGATATAAAACTATGTGAAAGTGTAATATATGAAAGAGAAGTATATAAAAACTCTTTTTCAAATGGTAAAGGTATTTTAGAATTTGTAGATGAAAAGTCAAAAGCTTATCAAGATTTTAATAACTTCTTTGATGAACTTGTAGAATTTACTAATAGTTAATTAGTATTTATTTACTAATAAATTAATACTAATATAATAGTAATATACTGATAAAATAAAAGGAACTACAATTGAAAGAATCAATATTTAGAAAAAATGAAAAAAAATCTTTTGCTTTTGTAGAAGATAAAACCTTAGAAAATGATGTTAAAGAAATAGATGATTTTGTAAGCTCAGGAAGAGGACAAACTAAAAAAGTATTAAATCCTAGAGGAAGACCTAAATTAAATAATGATGAATTAAAACAAGAACAAATAGTGATTTATCTTACAAAAGAGCAAAAAGATGAAATTACTAAAAAAGCAAAACAATCATCTTTAAGTGTTTCAAAATATGTCTTAGTTAAGATTTTTGGAATAAGTTAATATGTTTTCATATTTATAAAAATATGATGTTATTTTTTTAATTCTTCAAGATAATATTTATGTCCTAGAGAATATAAAATCCCAAAAATAACAAGTGCTGCTAATGGTAATAACTCGTACATTTTAAATCCTTTTTATTATTAGAATATTTTATCTTAAAATTGTGATTTTTAATAAAAATTGAAAGATTCTTAAGTATTAATTTTACAGTAAGTTTGTATTAGTTAAGCAATACAAATTTCTCAATTTAAAATACATAACTAGTACTTAAATATTACTTTTTAAGGATTTAAATGAAAAAAATATTTTATGAATTAAAAAACTATCTATTGATAAGTTTTCTAATATTATCATTTAGTTGTTGTGCTGATAAAGTATAAGAATATAGAGTTCCAGAAAAACTAAACTTATAAATGATTCTGAATTTCAAAAAATCAATGTTAATCAGCTTTATGATTTCATGAATGTTAAACAATTAGTTGATGGCATTTCATACACTTATTCTGATTCATATAAAACTCTTCAAAGATATTGTAAGTTGAAAGGTTCTAAATTAACTTTTTTTGAACCTAAATATAGTAATTTTTTTTTAGGGTTTTACAAAATCAATTTGAGAAAGGCAGGTAGTTATTTTGATTCCATAACCTATTTTGGCTGTGATATAAAAGAAACTAATGAATACTTTGAATTAAATAGAGTTGAGAGTGCTTTAGGTTATAGTAGAGAATGTAGAGACCTTCTTATTGAATATACAATTAATAATAAAAAATGGTACGATTATTACTTTGAAAAAAAGTCTGATGAAGAATATAAAAAATATATTAAACCTTCTAAATTCAATGAATTCAAAGAAAAAAATGATGCATTGAGAAAAAGAAAAGGTACTTATACTTTTACTTATTTTGATGGCTTTATGAATCAAGATAAATATTATAACAACATAAATATGTTAGCATATGATGAATACGCTAATGTATGTAGAAAAATGAATATTCACAATTTTTATTATACTTCTATTGATAAGAGCTTAAAAGATGGTTGGACTATTCAATCTAGTTTAGAGCGGGTTTATCACCAAGTTAATTACGCTGCGCTTGTAGTGGTGGTAAATTTATAATGAAGAAGTAGAATATTTTCTTTAGAGAGCCTGTAAAATAAACTGAAACCCACCAGTTAAACTTGAATCACCTGACTTTCTCATATGGACACACACTTTTTAACTATTTTTAATTGCATTATAAACTTGTTGTTGAATTTCATCAAATTTCAAGTAGACTAATTTTCCATTTGTTCTAAGTGCAAACATATGTTTAATTATATCTCTTAAAAGTTTTTGTGAGAATTTAAATTTAATATTATTTTCTTTAAGTTTTGAATCAAACTCTTTATAAATTGAGTATGATACAAATGAAATAAGAATATGAGCCTTTATTCTGGTTTCTAGCCTATGGTATATGGGTCTGATTTTAAGATCAGTTTTTGATATTCTAAATGCTTGTTCTACTGCATATTGATTATTATAGTGTTCTATAATTTCACTTGGTGTTAGTGTAAAATCATTTGTAATAAAACCTTTTATACCATCTAATTTTGAATCATTATCAACTTTTTGATTATTGATATTAAAAGTGATATCACATTTATGATCATCGATGTTAAGATATTTAGCATAGTATGATAGTTTTAAATCTTTTTTTGTGATAGATTTTGAGAATTCAATTTTTTTCTTTAATCTTTCAAGTGCTTTATCTCTATTATGTTTATCTTTCTTAGCTCTTGCCGTTGAATATGAAAGAACTAACCTTTGATTGATATTTATGGATTGTTTATTGTCATTCTCATCAGTATATGGTATATCTTTATTAAATTTAAGTGTATGAGTTACTCCATCATTTAAAAATATCAAGTTTGATATTTGCTCTTTTAAATCATTTGATATATTTTTTATTTTGGCTGCAAGGATATATTTATATCCATTATTTTCAAGATATACTAGATTATTATTGTTTAGCATTCCTCTATCAGCTACAACTACAGGTTTATTTTTTAATTGAAATTTATTTTGAAACTTTTTAAGTACATCAACTAAAGTATGTCCCTCATATTTATTACCCTCATAAACCTCAAAGCTTAATGGATATCCTTGTAGTGTTGTAAACAATCCCAGTTGTATCTGAGGACGTGCTAATTTACCCTCTTTACTAAATCCAATACGTCTAAGATCGTCTTCACTCTCAGATTCAAAGTACAGGGTTGTAACATCATAAAATGTAAATGCAATAGTTTGGTTCATTTTTGCATAAGTATGATCAAATACACATTTTTCAATTTGTAGTTTTAAATTCTCTTCATAAAGTGTATCTAAAAATCTATAGATAGCATTTTTATCTACACTCTCTTTTTTAAAATATTCAAGATAATCAATCAAATATAATTTACTACCAGGATACAGTAATCTTGATACAACAAGATTTTTAAACATCTGAAGTCTTTTACAATCCAAATCTACACTAGAACATCCCAATCGTTCAAATAATTTTCCATAGATTAATTCATCACCTATTGGTATTAAATCATTATTTCCAAGTTCTATGAATATTAACTCTTCATTTTTATTTTCATCAAATAAAGTAGGATACATTTGTTGACGCAGTTCTTCTAAACGTTTATTTGCAACATCTAAATAAATTTGTAAATCTAAATCATTTTTTACACAAGCAATAGTTTCTATAACCTTATATTTCCTATGAACTCTATCGATAATCTGAATACTGATTGTTCCACTACTATTTTTCTTCTGTCTAATATGTAAACTCATACTAAAATTGTAGCAGGTTTTAGACTATAGGACACACACTTTTATGAATTTTATAGTCTATAAAGCCCTTTAATAAGGGATATCACTTTTAGAAAAATTGATTTTTGATAAAAATGAGAAAGTCAGGAATATTTTCTTTAGAGAGCCTGTAAAATAAACTGAAACCCACCAGTTAAACTTGAATCACTTTTCATTTCCCTAAATAATGTTCAGTAATATTCGCTCTAAAGTGTTTCATTTCCCAACTAACACCTTGCAATGCTTGTTCATATGTATAGGTAAATTTTTGATAAATTCTAATTCTATTTTGAGCAAAAGTCCATCTAAAACCATGAGAACCTTGATAATTAATATTTAATTTCTCACAAGAATTCTTTATATCATTTAAATAATCTTGATATTTGATTTTAAAAGTTGATGTATTGTTGTTCGTAAAGTAATTTCCTAGTTTTTGATAAGTAGTTAAAGAAACTAATACATCGCCAACTTTTCCGCCTTTCTCTTTTGTCTCTATTACTCCAACAGTTTTTTTTGATATATTATCAATTTTAAATCCTTTGAGTTGCTCTTCTTTGATTAAAGTAACTCCTTCACTTCTTGCTCCACCTTCTAATTGTATGCTTGCTGCTAATTGATGATTATAACTATTGAGATGTTGAATAATTAGATTTGCATCACTGTAAACTCTATTATGATAGTTATTAGCTACAAGTTTAAGATCTTTTGCATTCCTTAAAAGTTTTTGTCTTATTTTAAAATCATAAATAATTGGAATTTCATATTTATCTTTTGAGTATTTATTTAATGCAACTTCTAATTTACCTAAAGCTGATGTAATTTTTTCTAAATACTGTTTTGAAGGGTAATATTCTATTTTATACTCAATATAACTTTTAATGTGGTCATCATTTATTAGTTCACAGTTTTTGAGTTTAAAATGCTCCTTTAAATAGTTAAAAAAGTTATTCCAAACGTTTCTGTAACTCTCCATTGTTTTAAAAGATGATATACATTGATATTGTTCATGATTTGGATTTATTCTATTCTCTTTTTTTGAACCTTCAACAAATATTACTTTTGTTAAAACTGCACTTTGATAATAAACACTACCTCTCATTTTTTTCCATTTATTTATAATTTTTTATTTTCCTGTCTCTTATTTACAGGTATGTGTTGAGTCTATCTACTTTTTATTTTTCTTTGAAAGAATCAAACAAAGATTAGATTTTTTTAATAGTTCTAATACAACTAAATATAGGTGTTTTCCTAACCATTAAAAAAGTCAATGGCTTAACAGCTTTTAAAAGGACTGATAACTTTACTTTATGCTTCACAGTTTTTAAGATAGCCTAGAAAAAAAGATTCTGGTAAACTTTATTTTTTAGCTCAACTTTAGCCAATGTGTTGATTCAATGCTTACAATTTGTAAGGGGTTATTTAAAAGAAAATTCTATCAGTTATTTTGTAAAATGAAATAGGTATTAATTTAAAAATTGGAAAGTGAATATTTTTACTCCCGTTTCCTTATTTTTTTTAAAGAGTAGAAAAGTCTCTAGAATAGATGGTCTAAAAGATTTATTTTACAAATTCTCAAAATTTGAGTTTACAAGATTTTTTACAGTTCTTTACAAAAGAGTTTACAAATATTTTTTGTAAAACTTTTAATTTTTAGTGAAATTAGTAAGTATATAATTTAGTTAGGACTTGTTGTTTTATATCTTCAAATGATAAATCAAGTCTATTTGATTCATCAAGATAAACAGCTTCATCATTTTTTGCTTCTTTTTTATTTGAGATAAAATTAATTAAGTCTTCTTTTGAATTTATATTTTTAGATTCTTTTGCAATATATAAGATCTCATTTATACTCATAATATTATTATCTAAGATTGATCCAAAATCAAATAAATCTCTTGCTTTATCCCTTTGAAATAAAGCTACTAGCTTTAGTTTCACAATTAATTTTAAATCTAATATCTTTAAATTAGAGTTTTCATAATTTGTAAAAGTTAATTCTTTTAGAATCTGATTTTGAATAGGTCTATTGGCAAAGAAAAACTCTATTTTTACATCATCTAATATAAATTTTAAGATATATTCATCAGGGAATAATCCAGCAAGTCTAAGAGACATTATATTTTCATCATCAATTTTTTTAGCTCCAATAGTTGACATAAGAGGAATGATTCTTTTATAGTTAAGTGTTTTAGATGAGACAATATCGATATCTTCAGATATTCTATGATTTATAAAATAAGATAGTGCAGTTCCACCTATGAAATAAAGTTCATCTTTAAAGACCTCTAAGTTTTTTATTTTATTTAGTGCAGAGATAACATTAGAAGTCATTAATAATTCCTGATAATTGTTTATAAATAGGATTTTGATTATATTTGCCATTTAATGGAATATCCATTCCATTAGTTGAAATAAAACCTTGTTTATATAATGATTTATATTTATCATTTAATACTGATTTGACCATATTTTTACCAAATCTTTTACAAAGTTCTTTTATATCATCAGCATTTAAAGTTGAAAGATAATTAGAGATAATTGCATAAACTTTTTGATGACTAGTATTACTTGTTTGCCAAAAAAGATTTGTAGAAAACTCTTGTGGATTAAATTCAACTTCATCACTTAAATCTACAACATCAATTTTATTTTTTACATCAGTATATTCAAGATTTTCAAGTAAGGTATATAGTCTGCTTCTATTACTTTTCCAATCTCTTAATGTTCTATCAGAAACATCTAATAATTTGCTCATTTGTTGTTGTGTCATTATATTCGCCTAAAATCTTTTTTAAAATTATAGGCGAATATTGCCGATATGTCAAATTAAATATTTATTTTTTTACTTTTCTACCCTTGCCATAAGCGCCCATTGCACTTAAACATATAATTTTTGCTATTTCTCTATATAAATTTTGAATTGTTTCAGGCGCATTTTCGTTCTTTAAAGCTTTCTTGACTTTATATGTGATTATAAAATGAATCAAAAATCTAGGGTACCATCTTTTAAAATAAAGTAAAGCAAAATAATAAATTTTCTTTGATGTTGACATTATTGAAGAGTCAGAAAACTTTAAAAAATAATTTTCTTCTTCTTCGTCTAAACGTTCTTTATTAAGTTTTTTTATAGTCATCTCCTTGTACACACTAAATGGATAAGCCATTTTTATTTCTCCTTATTTTGTTTATTTTTTCGATTAATTATATTTTTTAATTTGATGATTTCATTTTCTAACGAAACTCTCATTTCTTGACTGGATTTAAGTTCTCTAAAAAATGTGTCAATATCCTCAGAAATACTACACGTAGATTGATAAATACTCTTTTGCTCTTTTTTTATATTATTAGAAATATTAGTTACTTCATTTGTTATACTTTCAAATCTATCTATAGTATTTGTTGCTTTTTCTAAAACAAAATTCTCATAATTTTTTATGCTTTTATCTAACTGTTTTTCAATTTTATTTGAAAATCTATAAACAATTAAATGATAAGTTAAAGCACCAATAATAGCTCCTACTCCTAGTAGAATAATTCCAAGTATAAGTATTGTTTCGTCATTCATTTAATTTTCCTTATTCGTTACATACAATTTTATGTATGAATTTATATACGAGTGAGAAATTTTTTTTCTATATTTTTTGAAGAAAATTTTTTCAATTTCTCTTGAACTATAGCCATCATTATGAAGATCTGCTATGATTGAATCCATTGATAAAAGTAATTGAAGCTTTTGCTTGGGTCTCTCTTTTTTAAGCTTTATCTTTTCAATTTTAGTGATGCTTTCAATCTCATTTAATGTTTGACATTTATTTTTTAATTTTAGCAATTGTTCTTTGTCATAAAAGTTTTTGATTGCCGATAAAAATGAAGCTAAAGATAGAATGTTTTTATGAGCACCCTCATTTTTTAATTTAAAAAATTGATTTTTTTGCTCATCAAAAATGAGTATCTGAACTTCAATATTTTGATTTTTAAACCAATTAATTAATTTCTTTCTTTGCACTTCTGATATTTTGGTCCGAAATTCCAGAGATAAAATTATCTCTGGGTTAATTTGGTTATTTTGCTGTTTCATTTTTTTCATAAACATTTTGGTCTCTCTTATCTTTTAGAGCCGTAATCCACTCTTGCAATTCGTTCAGTGAAAATAAAGCTTCGTTAAAACCTTCGATAAATATCGGTTTTATAAATTTTCCAGCTTTAATCAATTCTTTCAATTTAGTATCCTTAATTTCAAGATAAAAGAAAATTTCTTTTCTTTTAATTAATCTGTCTACGGTCATTTTGCTTCCTGTTTTTAATTAAAAATACAATCATCGTATGGAGTATTAAATGATTGTTTTTCTATAATATGAATGTCAATGATCGTTACATTTTCGTTGATTTTTTTTTACGAATTGTAAAATTTCCTGTTATTTGTACAATTTTTGTACAATTTCAACATTAAACATCTGTAAATTAATTTAATTTTTTAAATTGACGATAAGATTTCCCTGATTCTTGCATCGATAAGAGTCAAGCTTAAAGGCTAAGACTACAATAAATATAAAAGGATTTAAAATGATGGATGCAACTGTAAGAGCTAGAGTTGATAGTGATTTAAAACAAGAAGCTGAAGCTATTTTTAAAAAACTAGGGCTTAATACTTCTCAAGCAATAGTAATGTTCTTAAATATGGTAAAACTTCAAAATGGTATTCCCTTTGATATGAAAATTCCAAACAAAGAAACTCTAAAAGCAATGCAAGAAGCCAAAGAGTTTAAAGGTGAAGAAATATCTTTAAAAGATTTATAAAATATGTATAAATTATTTAGAACAAAACAATTTATAAAAGATTATGGCAAAACAAAATTATCAGATAAACATTATGAAAAATATATAAAATTTGTTAGCTTACTACTTGAAGATAAAAAACTTCCAGACGAAGCTTTAGACCATGAGCTTATTGGGAATTTTCAAGGCTTTAGAGAATGCCATATTAGTGGAGATATTTTTAATATATATAATAGACGATGGTTAGTTAAAGCTAACAAGAATAGGCACTCATAATCAGTTATTTAATAATTAATTTATTACTGAAAAAGGGTTAAAGAAACTAATCCTTACCACTTTTTCTTTCAGGTACTTTTTCAGGTACAAGAAAATACTAATCTAAGAAAATACTATTTTAACGGCTATTGATTAAATAGTTTAGTTCCAGATCGTGCCAATGAAACTGCTTCCTAAACAATAGCAATTAATTTCAAATCAACTCATAAATATCGACAAATTGGGCTTCTATAAGTTTCAATTTGTCTCAACTAAAATCAATGAATTTACTCAAAGCTCAGTTTTAAAACAGTACAATTGACAGTACAAAAAATATTTTAAAAATGCTGTACTGTCATTATGAAAAGAACAAGTAAAAAACTTACAGAATTAGAATTAAAAAAAGCACAAATAAGAGAAAAAGATTATAATCTAAGCGATGGTGATGGACTTTATTTTATTGTACGTAAAAATGGTTCTAAATTTTTTAGATTAGATTTTAGATATGGTGGAAAGAGATTATCTATGAGTTTGGGTGTTTATCCTCAAACTTCTTTAAAATAAGCAAGAGATAAAACAGCTGATGCAAAAAAGCTACTAGAAAATAATATAAATCCTATTTCTGAGAAAAAAATTAATAAAATTACTGAAGAAATTACGCTTAATTTTGTTATAGATAAATGGCTTGAAATTAGAAAATTAAATTCTAGTGAAGCAACTTGGAAAACAAATCAAAGAATATTAAAAAATGTAACGGATAAGATTGGTAATATTGCAATAAAAAGATATTGAAAGAAAAGATTATATTGAAATTATTTTGAATGTGCAAAAAAAAGGAAGAATAGAAACTGGATTAAGAATTTTATCTCTTGTATTTAAAGTATATCAATTCGCAGTTACTAATGGGTATGTTGAACATAATATAATAGTTGATATTGATAAAAAAGCTACACTTTTGAAAAATAAAGAAAAGCATCTTCCTGCGCTTACAGAAAAAGAAGATATTAAGCAACTCTTAAAAGATATAAATAGTATTGAAGATAGGTTTAGAAGTGATATAAGTACAATATTTATATTTAAACTTATTCCATATGTATTTGTTAGAAGTGAAAATATTAGACTTATGTGTTGGGATGATTTAGATTTAGAAAAAGGTTTATGGGCAATTCCAAAAGAAAAAATGAAAATGAATGTGGATTTTGTTTGTCCTTTGCCAAAACAAGCTATAAAATTAATTAAAGAAATAGAACCTTACACAAGACATAGAAGTAAATTTGTATTTCCATCACCTCAAAAGAGTGATAGAGGTGTTACAGGTTCGACTTTAGCTGATACTTTAAATAGATTAGGTTATCAAAATAGACATTGTTTTCATGGCTTTAGAAGTATCTTTTCAACAATAGCACATGAATTATATAAAGAACATGGATTTCATTCTGATATTATTGAGGCTTGTTTGGCACATAAAGAGAAGAATAGGGTAAAAGCTTCTTATAATAGAGAATCAAAGTTTAAATATTTTGATGAAAAAAAAGATTTGATAAGTAATTAATCAAAATTAATGTCTTGTTTTATAAGCTAGTTTTAGCTATAATACTATATGAGATATATAAGTAATTTAAATAATAAAACAGTAAAAGAATTAGAAAAAATAGTAAAAAATGGTAATTCATTGCAATTAAGACAAAGAGCTAAATCTATACTTTTAAGTAATGAAGGTATAACAGTAAAAGAGATATGCAAAATATTCAATAAGTCAACAAGAACAGTTTATAGATGGTTTGATAGATTCAAAGAAGAACAAATAGAAAATTTATCTGATGAAATTGGTCGTGGTAGAAAACCAGCACTAAATGAAAATGATATTGATAAAGTAAAAAAACTTATTGAAACAAATAGTATCAAAGAGACTTGTATAGCTCTTAATAAAGAGTCAAAAAGAGTTAAAAAAGTATCACCTCAAATCTTAAAAAGATATTTAAAAAAATATACAATATAGTTTTAAAAGAGCTAGAAACACTATATTTAAAGAGAAGAAGTGGATGAATTATTCTTCCAAAAAAGCTCAAATACTTAATGTTTTAAGCTGGTCTGCTAAAGATTGGATTGATACATATTATTTTGATGAGAGTGGTTTTTCACTTGATTCAAATATCCCTTATTATTGGTCACCAATAGGTAAGCCAGTAGAAATTCCATCAAATAGATTTGCAAAAAGAATAAATGTTTTAGGGTTTTTAAATACAAAGAATAATCATCTCTTTTCGAAAACTACAATAACAAAAGTAGATACACAAGTTGTTATAGATTTCTTTAATGATTTTGTAAATCAGATTACAAAAACTACTGTTGTCATACTTGATAATGCATCTATTCACACAAGTAAGCTTTTTAAAGCAGAGATAGAAAAGTGGGAGAAGCTTGGACTACAATTATTATTTTTACCACCATATTCACCTGAACTAAATAAAATAGAAATATTGTGGAAACATATGAAATATCACTATCATAAACTAGAAGCTTATTTATCATTTGATAATTTACATAAACATGTTAAAAATTTATTAGCTGGCTTTGGAACTAATTATGACATTAATTTTAAGTAGGTACTTACAATGGTGGGCTGATTGGTTGGATAATTTAATTTAATAAGGATGAGTAAAGAGACAAAATCTCTTTACTTTTATCATGATTTACCTTCTTAATTTTCTTTTTTCAGTTGAAGTTGTTTCTTGTTCAAATTTTTGAACAAGAAAAATTAATGAACTTTCCTCTTCTTTTTTTGTATTTGATGAAGTGACTGCAATAAGCTTATCCCAATTATTATCAATTAAAATTTTTAAAGAAACAACACCTTTTTTATACTTTTCAAAAGAGATTTTATTGCTTCGTTCAAGATGAAAATTGTATAGTCTTAATGTTTCCAATCTTCTATTCTTTTTAAAAACTTTGTGATTATGTATCAAATCATTATTTGATAAAGTTCCAATATCTATTGTTGTCATAATTTTTTCCTTATATAAATTTTTTTAATTTGTCTTTCATAACTGTATTCACAATTTTTATGGATATTTCTAGTAGATGTATTTTTTGATGAATGCAGTTAGTTCTGATAATAGTTGGAAAAGAAGATTGATGATATAATTTCAAAATACAATATTGATACTAAGAGAATTAGATTTAAATAAATTGCAAAAAAAGAATAGTAAACTATAAGTTAAGTTCCCTATAAAGGAACCAAGGGTATAATTCAGAATGAACGTAATAAGTAAAAGAACATTAATAGAATTTTATGAAAAACATCCGCAAGCTAAAACGCCATTAGAAGTTTGGCATCTTGATACAAGAAAAGCCGAGTGGAAAACACCTGATGATATTAAAAAAATATATGCAAATGCTTCATTTTTAGAAGACAATCGAGTTGTTTTCAATATCAAAGGAAATGACTATCATTTGGTAGTACATATTGACTATAAAAGAAAAATAGTTAGAATTAAATTTATTGGTACTCATAGTGAGTATGATAAAATCAATGCAAAGGAAATATAACCATGCAATTAAAAATTATAAGAAATGAAAAAGAGTATGATGACGCTCTAAATAGAATTGATGAATTAATGGAGCTAAATCCAGAACTAGGAACAGCCCAAAGTGATGAACTTGAAATTTTAGTTTTATTAGTAGAAAAATATGAAGAAATAAATTGGAATATATCAACACCAGACCCAATAGAAGCCATAAAATATAGAATGGAAGAGATGAATCTAAAACAGAAGGATTTAGTACCTTATATTGGAAATAAAAGTAAAGTATCAGAACTTTTAAATAGAAAAATATCTTTATCTCTTTCAATGGTTAAAAATTTATCTGAAGCTTTACATATTCCTTTGGAGATATTGGTTAAACCAATTTAAATTTTCTAATAAAAGAGACTACCCTCTCTTTTAATCAGATAAAATTTTTTTGCTTCAACTCTTCAAAATAATAGTTTATATTATTCAAGCTCCAAAAACTCGAGCCTCCTACTTTTAGAGGTTTTAAAAGCCTTGTTTTTTCCCCAAGACGATACAATGTAGCACGACTTATAGGAATTATTTTAAAACTTCTTCGATTTTTAAAAAATGGTCATTAATATAATTATTAGTTATCATTAGTAATCTCCGTTTTCTCAACAAATGGCAATTTCTCAATATTTTCTAAATCATAAAGTTTATTGCTTTTGCCAATTTGTTTTGTAATCGCATCTTTAAAGTACAGTCTATATTTATTTCCTTCTTCCTTGTAATTATCAATTTGATTTAACTAAAAATGAAAATACTTTTTATTCTACTTTAGAAGAGAAAAAAGAAGTATTAGAAGAATTTATTGAAAAATTAAATCCTTACTCAGAAGGAGAGTATATATATAATTCAGAAGATTATTCAAATGAAGACGATGTTCCTGACGATAGTTTTTTAATTTCTTATGAATTCGATACTACGTATTTAATGGATCTAATAGATGAAATTCAAGATGATTTAAATGAAGTTGAATTTGCATTGGAAAGCAATTCAAGTAATATAATAAATAATAGTTTATTATTAGTAAAAAAATAATATAAAATTGAATATGATGGCAACTATATATATGGTGTAGATAAAAATTGTAATGTTTATGAAAATGATAATGAAAAATTGTTATATATTTATCCATCGAGAAATAGAAATACAAATACTGATGATGATTTAGAAGAAAAAGATTTAGCAATTTCAGAAATGAAAGATTGGTTTTTTGATAATTATGATGATCCTGCTAATTTCTTACCTTATGAAACTAAAGCAGGTGGGTATCAGTACTTATTTGGAGGACCTTATGAGTTAAGTAATGTATTGCATGAAGAATTTAGCTCAAAATATCCAAATGAATATATAGAGAGTACTATAAATCATATAGAGAATGAATATGGTAGTATAGATTGGGAAAAGAAACCCAAAGAAAATGTGCATATAACGGAGTATTTGAACAGTGTTTCCAGAAATACTTGAACACTTTTGATAAGAATATTTTCTGAGTTTTAATTATAACACATAGTATTCAAGTGTTGTAAAAAGGCAGTGTAAAAATTACCGTGTAAATTCAGAAATATCAATTTATTAGTATCTTAACACTTCCTAATATTAAATAATATTTCTAAATATAGTTTCTTATTATATTGACTTTGTAGCGCAAATAGGCTACAATAAATAAAAAAGGATTTAAAATGATGGATGCAACTGTAAGAGCTAGAGTTGATAGTGATTTAAAACAAGAAGCTGAAGCTATTTTTAAAAAACTAGGGCTTAATACTTCTCAAGCAATAGTAATGTTCTTAAATATGGTAAAACTTCAAAATGGTATTCCCTTTGATATGAAAATTCCAAACAAAGAAACTCTAAAAGCTATGCAAGAAGCCAAAGAGTTTAAAGGTGAAAAAATATCTTTAAAAGATTTATAAAATATGTATAAATTATTTAGAACAAAACAATTTATAAAAGATTATGGTAAAACAAAATTATCAGATAAACATTATGAAAAATATATAAATTTTGTTAGCTTACTACTTGAAGATAAAAAACTTCCAGACGAAGCTTTAGACCATGAACTTATTGGAAATTATCTGGGCTTTAGAGAATGCCATATTAGTGGAGATATGCTTTTAATATATATAATAGATTATGGTTATTTAAAGCTAACAAGAATAGGCACTCATAATCAGTTATTTAATAACTAATTTATTACTGAAAAAGGCTTAAAGAAATTAATCCTTACCCTTTTTTTCTTTCCGGTACTTTTTCAGGTACAAGAAAATACTATTTTAACGGCTATTGATTAAAGAATTTAGTTCCAGATCGTGCCTATGAAGTTGCTCCCAAAAAATAAATAACTAATCAAATAAGCCCATTTTATAGGGCTTATCTTATTACACTTTTAACCTTTGGACTTAATAATTTATTTGTAAATCAAATGTTGATAAATACATTAATTTTAATGCTTAATCTATTGTTGAATTTAGTGATTCTATCGAATTTATTATGTATATAAATTTTTAACAGTTTCTAGATATTTAAAGAAACTTTATAATTATTAAATCTGATTAAGATTGTTAATATGCGGATATTATTCTCTCTTTATATCCTGGAATTCATTTATCTTATCTAAAGCTTATTCTTCTGATACTTTTGTATAAACAGATTTTAGATTATTCATATTCTTTTTTATAAATTTTATAATCATCTACTAATGTTTGAATCATATTTTCGTGTTTTTTACAAGTTAGTAAAATGTTTTTTTCTAAAGATTCTAAAAAATTAATTTCGTTTTCATCGCAAAGAGATAACGTTTCATTTTTTATAGTTTCGATATTTTTCTTAATATTTGCAATTATAGATGACAATTCATTTTTTATTAATCTTGGCTGTATATTTGTATGTACGCAAAAACCTACCATATCAAATGTACCTATTTTATTTGAATCAAACTCATCTCCAAAAGCCATTGCAAACTCATTATGTATATCTGGATACATAGCAATATTTACTAAATCATATAATGGGCTTAATTCTAAACTTCTTTTATTTACAAAAAATGATATATTTTTTGCATGAGCATCATAGTTGTTTATGCATAAATTAAATAAAGTCCACTTTAGAAGATTTAATTTTGTTAAAATCTTATTTGTTGATAATTTCGAGTATTCAAATAAGTTTTTAAAATTTGCTTCACCTCTTGCATCTGTATAAACTTTTTCATATTTGACAGCAACATCTAAATTTAATAATTGACAAGCATCTATTATATGTTTTTTCAAAACTTCAAAAGAGCCATCTTCATTTATTAAAAGTTCTCTATCAAATCTTTTTACAAATAAAACATTTTGAGTAGCAAATTTCTTTATTTCTACTTCTGCTACATCTAAGCCACACAACTTAGCTAACTTCATACAAAAGTATTCATTTAAAACCAAATAACTATTATTTATTTTCTCAAATTTTAATATATGAGTAGAAGCAATTCTTCCTTCTCCTATCCCATAGTTATTATCATCTAAAACAACTAATGGTAACTTATCTTGAACACCTGCAAGACTAAGCCTTGTTTTTTTATCCCAAAGAGTAATATTTATACTATCTCTATTTATAATTCTTTGAGTTAATTCTTCATTACTAATTTCTCTAAAACTCGTAACAATCTCTTTATTTGAAGTAAAGGTAATAGCTCCTGCTGTTTCATTACCAATTGCTTCAATTAATGCAAATTTATTAGCTTTAGAAATTTGTAAAATTTCACTAACAAATTCTAATCCTTTACCTTCAGGTAAAAGATTAGATATAAATTTCTTTATACTATTTGAATCTATTTCTTTATTGAATTTTAGATGTGGAGATAATTCAAATCCTATTTCTTTCCAATTATCATCATAATTTAATTTTGCATTATTCGAATCTAAATCAATTTCTATAAAACCTACATAGTCATTATTGCAAAATATATTTATAGTATGTTTCATTTATTATCTCTTGTTAATTCAATATTAATACTAAGTCCATTTATTACTTTCAAAAAACTATCAAGGGTAACTCCACCACTATTATTCTCTAATTTTGTAATAACATCAACTGGAACATTGCATAACAGTGCTGTTTGGTGAGAAGTTAGATTTGAATTTGTTCTTTTTGCTCTAATAAATTTACCTAAATATTCTGCTGTTAATTCAAGATCTGAAGTAGGATATTCTGTTGGTTTTATTTTCTTAGCCATTTAATCCTCTTTAATACTTTATTTATAGTATTATAAATAAAAAATTATTCTTTGTCAATAATAATACTTTAAATACAGTATTTATTGTTTATCTTTATTGAATATAAATTAAAATACTGTATTTATAGTATTTAATTTTTAAATATACAAAAAGAAGTTGGATTCAAACAAATCTAAATAGCGCTAAATTGATTTAAATTCATTTAAAACAACTTAATATGTGTATTAATAAAATTAAACTAGAATATAAGAAATACGAGGGAGATTAAAATGAAAATAAAACTACTATCCTTAGGATCAATATTATGTTTAACACCTTTACTTGCTTTTACTGAATATTCTGAATCTGCACAAATAGCAAAAGGAAAAGCTCAAGTACAAATTGAAAATTTATTTAGTTGTGAAAATGGACATTCAAGACCATCACCTATTGGTATTCAAACTATTAATGGAAAAGAATTTACAGTACCAGCAAAAGTTCAGTATGAAACTAAAAACTTTGCAAGTGATTTATACAACGAATGCACTAATGTAAAACCTCAATCTTTAGCTGATGTTGATTTATCATCAGTCCCTGTTATTGAAATAGATAAAGATGCAGAGGTAATCACAGGTTATATCTTTGCAGATAATTATTTTGAATTATTTATAAATGGCAAACTAGTAGGAGTTGATTCTGTTCCTTTTACACCTTTTAATTCTAGTGTTGTAAAATTTAAAGTTAAAAAACCATATGAAATCGCAATTAAGGTTGTTGATTGGGAAGAAAACTCTGGTTTAGGTAGTGAAAGCAATAGAGGTAAACGTTTTCATCCAGGTGATGGTGGTTTGATTGCTAGTTTCTCAGATGGAACTATTACAAATTCTAAGTGGAAAGCTCAAACTTTTTATACATCTCCTATTTATGATTTATCATGTGTAAAAGAAAATGGAAATGAACGTATAACAAAAGATTGTGATACAAAAAGTTTAGATGAATACAAAGAAACATATTCACTACATTGGGATATACCAATAGACTGGCAATCAAATAATAAATATTTATCTTGGCCAAAAGCTGTTGAATATACAGAAGATGAAATTGGTGTAATTAATAAAAATGCTTATATGAATTTTCAAGAGAAATTCACAGGGGCAGGGGCTTCTTTTATTTGGTCTAGTAATCTAGTTTTAGATAATCTTATATTATTTAGATATCAAGTTAAATAAAATTAATCACTTATCTTTATATTAACTGATAAAGGAGAAAATAGTCTCTTTTATCAGTAGAGATTTTTTGTTTTAATTAATCAAAAAAATAAGAGTTTTATTTCTCCATATCTTTTAATAATGTCATTCTCATCCAAGCTGATGTTGTAATCTTTGTTCCAATTTCCTTTGACATTTTTAAAGCTTGTTCTTCAATCCATTCTTTTTCAACTTGATTTAAAGCTACTGGAATAGCTGTGCTTCTTACTAGATTTTGATCTTTTTTAGGTCGTCCTAATTGCTTCTTTTTTGTACTTTCATCTAATACTTTTTCGCTAGTTTGTATTTTAGAGCTATTTTTTTTTAATTTATCTGCATATCCCATTTTATTTTTCCAAATCTTTTTTTAGTATAGTCATATCTTCTATGGCATTTCTATAAATGTGTCTTTTAAATCTATTAGTTCCAGCTTTAGTTTCAACGTACTCACAATCAAATAAACTATCTTCCAAAACAGATGATTCTCTTACAAAAATTATAGAAATATCTAAGTCTTGAAATGATTTTTTTATTTCTTCTGCAAGGTACTCTTTTAATTCAATTGCTTTATTGTTGTTTTTTGTTCTATTTATTGCAATTATTATATTCTTATTTATTTGTGCCACATCTTTTAATGTAGCCATTGTAGCTTGTACATCAACAATTGATGTTAAAGTTGGGATTATGATTTTATTAGCTTGTTTAATAATATTGTTAATTCTTGTATCTTTAAATCCACCAAAATCGTAAACTATATTTTCATCAAATGGAATTTCATCATATTCCTCACTTGAAACTAAAAAACCTTTTTCTTCAGGCATTAAATTGTGTGCTGATGAGTGTGAATCGTTTGTTACATATGTATAATCAAACATCTGTGAAATCTGTACAGATAAAGTTGTTTTACCAACACCACCTTTAATACTATATACTACAAATGACAATTTGGGCTCCTTTGAATTATTTCTATATATTTTTATATAATATATTGTCTTATATAGTCAAATTATATCAAAATATTTATAAATATATAATACTATATGCTTTTATATATTTCTATATATTATTATATAAAAATTATCTTAGTCAAAATATTTCAATATAAAAATTTATAGAGTATAATATTTTTTTTAGGAGTATTCATGGGGAAAATTATATATCACTATTGCAACGTTGAATCATTTAAAGCGATAATACAAAATAAAGCAATATGGCTTAGTTCTGTTTATAATTTAAATGATTACAAAGAGATACATTGGATTAAAGATAAAGTTTTAAAAAAGATAAAAGAATATACAAATAAGAATTCATATGAAAAGTTTAATAGTTTTATAAAATTATTTGAAAATCAACAACCAACAGTTTATATAGCTTCATTTTCTCAAGGTGATGATTTATTAAGTCAATGGCGAGCTTATGCAAATGATGGTTTTGGTATTGCAATTGGATTTAACACAGACTATTTTGAACAAAATGATTTGATTAAAACTTCAGAGGTTTTATATGATGAAAAACAACAAGAAGTAGAAATAGAAAAAATATTAGAACCACTTTTAAATTTAGATGATAAGATAAACTTTGAATCAAAAGAATTTGAAGAATATTGTGAAAATATAATAAGTGAGATAAATAATTTATCAGCTAAATCAAAAAATGAACTTTTTATGGAAGAACAAGAAGTTAGATTAATTCATAATCCAATTATAATAGAAGATGAACAAACTAAACAATTTATATTTAAAAATAACTTATCTCAAATGATGTTTAGAGCTGTATGTGGAAATCTTATCCCTTATTTTGAATTAAAATTTGATTATTTTTGTGAGAATAAACCTCCGATTTTAGAGATAATCAAGGGACCTAAAAATAAATTTATTAATCAAGAGATTAAAATATTTTTGGCAAATAACGGATTTTATAATGTAGATATAAAAAACTCAAAATCTTCATATAGATGATAATTTAGCTATACTATTAAAATAAAAAGTAAAATAAGAGGAATAATATGAATTTTAGTGAATTAGATTCAAAAATTAAAAGCGAATTACATGAAGAAGTAAAGGGATTCGCTATGAGTATTGGAGGAACTAATGTTTTCCTTCAAATGATTGAAGATATTAAAAAAGAAAAACCACATGCTTTATTAAATAAAAGTTGTGTATTTCACTTTGCAAAGGCAAAATTAAATTGGAATAAACAAATATTTAAAGATAGTTTAGATCAACTATTTACTGCCATGAGAAAAGAAGAAAGAGATGGAGATATGCTAAATGGTTTAAATCCAAAAGATTATAAAGAAACTATGAATATGATGAGAACATTAAAACCTGTTTCTATTAAAGTTACGCCTAAAAAAGAAGAAGAATTATTAGGTTTTACATTTTCTATTTTAGATACATCAATTGAGAAAAAAACAAAAGTTTCAATGATTTATAAAATAATATTTTTCTACCATATTGATTTTGCAAAAGATATTTTAACTTATAATAGAGATGAAGAAATATAATGGATCCAAAAAAAAGATTTAATATAAAACAAGGATTAAAAGTTAATATTGTTTTAAAACAAGATCAAAGAAGTGGAAATTTAACTCAAGGTATTGTTAAAGATATTCTAACAAATTCACCAACTCATCCCCATGGAATCAAAGTTAGACTTCAAGATGGACAAGTTGGTCGTGTTCAAGAGATTTTATAAAATAAATATTAAATATGAAAGAGTTTATCTTTCATATTTTCTATAAAAAATCAAACATAAAACAGCTCCAAAAAGTGCCATTCCTGCTCCTACTAATGCTGGATAGTTAAAAGATAAACCATATAATAATGGAATCCCTCCTAATAATGCTCCCAATGAATTTGCTACGTTAAAACCAGCTTGGATAAATGCTGCTGCTAACATTTCTGAATGTTTAGCACTTTTTAACATAATCATGTTTATTGGACTTCCAAAAGATAAGGCTAAAGCACTACAAACAAAAGTAAGTATTACTGAAACAATTTTGCTCTCTGAAAAGAAAAATACTAAAAGTAATGATATAACCATTAAAAAAAGTAAAAAAATAGAAACAATTACAGGATCTCTTTTGTCCGCTAAATATCCTCCAATAATATTTCCAACAACCATACCAGCACCTGCAACTATCATTAAATAAGAAACCACTTCAATATCAAAACCTGCAATATTAATTAAAAGAGGTGCAATATAACTAAACCAAGCAAATAAACCAGCAAATCCAATTGCCACAATAGTTAAAATATGCCAAGCTTTTATTGTTTTGAAAAATTCTAATTCTTCCTTAAAACTTACACTTCTAAGTGGTTTCATAGAAGGTAACCAAATATATAAAAATAAAATAGTTAATAAACCCAAAAGAGAAACAACGCCAAAGGCATATCTCCAATTAAGATGATGTCCTATAAAAGTAACTAAAGGAACCATAAGTAAAATAGCAAGTGTAAGACCTGTAAAAATAGAAGCAATAGCTTGAGCTTCCTTACCTTTTTTTGCCAAACGTGAAGCTACTATAGTAGCAACTCCAAAAAATGCTCCATGGGGAAGTCCAGATAAAAATCTTGAAACTAATAAAGTATTATAATCAGGTGCAATAATTGATAAGGCATTAAAAACAGTAAACATAAGCATGAAAATAATTAAAATATTTTTGGGTGGAAACTTTGCACTAAGAGCCACTAAAATTGGTGCTCCAACTACTACACCGAAGGCATAGGCTGAAATTAGATGACCTGCTACTGGTATAGAAACATCAAGTGAACTTGAAACATCAGGAAGTAATCCCATTATTGCAAATTCAGTTGTTCCTATTCCTAAACCACCTAAGGCTAAAGGAAATAATTGTTTTGTCATAAATAGTATCTTTTATTGAATTTTTATAAAATATTTCCGAATTCTAGTAGGAATATTTTATTTTATACTTAAATATAGAATTATTTATACTGAAAAATAAAATTAAGCTAAACAATAATTAAGTATATATTCAGTATAATCACGCACTTTTTTAGAAAACTAAAACAATTTATGTTTCCTAGAATGGGAGTATCGTTTCAACTAAAATGTTGAATTTGCACGAGAAGCATGGGTAAGGCTATAATTACTCAAACCAATTTATATAAAGGAAAGAAATGCCTACAATCAATCAGCTTGTAAGAAATGAGCGAAAAAAGGTTATAAAAAAATCTAAATCGCCAGCGTTAGAAAGTTGCCCACAAAGAAGAGGAGTATGTACAAGAGTATATACTACAACTCCAAAAAAACCTAACTCGGCTTTAAGAAAAGTTGCGAAAGTTAGATTAACATCTGGATATGAAGTAATTTCATATATCGGTGGTGAAGGTCACAACTTACAAGAGCACTCAATTGTTCTAGTAAGAGGGGGAAGAGTTAAGGATTTACCTGGGGTTAAATACCACATCGTAAGAGGTGCTTTAGATACTGCTGGTGTTGCTAACAGAACTGTTGCAAGATCTAAATATGGTACAAAAAAAGCAAAAGCTAAGAAAAAGTAGAAGGATAGAAAATGAGAAGAAGAAAAGCTCCAGTTAGAGAAATAATGGCTGATCCTATCTACAATAGTAAAGTGATCACAAAATTTGTTAATACAGTAATGCAAGATGGTAAAAAATCTACTGCTGAAAAAATTATGTATGGTGCAATTGCTAACCTTGATGCAAGAGGTGAAGAAAAAGGTATTGACTTATTCGAAAAAGCAGTTGAAAATGTTAAACCACTTTTAGAAGTTAGATCTAGAAGAGTTGGTGGAGCAACATACCAAGTTCCTGTTGAAGTTAGAGCTGTAAGAAGACAAACTTTAGCATTAAGATGGTTAGTAGAATATGCTAGAAAAAGAAACGAAAGAACTATGGTAGAAAGATTAGCTAATGAGTTATTCGAAGCTGCTAATGAAAGAGGTTCATCTTTCAAGAAGAAAGAAGATATGCATAGAATGGCAGAAGCTAATAAAGCATTTGCACACTACAGATGGTAGGAATTATAAATGGCTAGAAAAACACCACTTAACAGAGTTAGAAATATTGGTATTGCAGCTCACATTGATGCTGGAAAAACTACAACTACTGAAAGAATTTTATTCTACACAGGTGTATCTCATAAAATTGGTGAGGTTCATGAAGGTGCTGCAACAATGGACTGGATGGAACAAGAGCAAGAAAGAGGTATTACAATTACTTCTGCTGCTACTACTTGTAACTGGACTCACCCAAAAACTAAAGAGCAATTAATGATTAACATCATTGACACTCCAGGTCACGTTGACTTTACTATTGAAGTTGAAAGATCTATGAGGGTTCTTGATGGAGCTGTTGCAGTATTCTGTTCAGTTGGTGGGGTTCAACCACAATCTGAAACTGTTTGGAGACAAGCTAATAAATATAGAGTACCAAGAATGATATTCGTTAATAAAATGGATAGAACTGGTGCAGATTTTTATAATGTTTTAAAACAAGTAAATGAAAGATTAAAATCAAATGCTGTTCCTATTCAATTACCAATCGGTGCTGAAGAGAACTTCAAAGGTATTGTAGATTTAGTTCAAATGAAAGCTATCGTTTGGGATGAAGATGCAGCTATGGGTTCAAACTATCACGTTGAAGAAATTCCAGCTGATATGATGGATATGGCACAAGAGTATAGAGAAAAAATGATTGAAGCAGCTGCTGAGTCAATCGAAGAGTTAATGGAAAAATACCTTGAAGGTATTGAATTAACTGAAGAAGAAATCACTGCAGGTATTAAAGCTGGTTGTTTAAATATGACTATTACTCCAATGACTTGTGGAACAGCTTTCAAAAACAAAGGTGTTCAAACTTTACTTGATGCTGTTGCTATGTATTTACCAGCTCCAACTGAAGTTGAAGACATTAGAGGTGAAACTCAAGATGGTGAACCAGTTATCGTTCCTTCAACAGATGCTGGTGAAGTAGCTGCTTTAGCATTTAAAATTATGACTGACCCATTTGTTGGACAGTTAACATTTGCAAGAGTTTATAGAGGAGTTTTAGAATCTGGAACTTATGTTTATAACTCTACAAAAATGAAAAAAGAAAGAATCGGAAGATTACTTAAAATGCATGCAAATAACAGAGAAGAAATCAAAGAGCTTTATGCTGGAGAAATCGGTGCTGTTGTTGGTTTAAAATATACAATCACTGGAGATACTTTAGCTTCTGAAAAAGATCCTGTTATCTTAGAAAGAATGGAATTCCCAGAACCTGTTATTTCTGTTGCAGTTGAGCCAAAAACTAAAGCTGACCAAGAAAAAATGGGTATTGCTTTAGGTAAACTTGCAGAAGAAGATCCATCATTTAGAGTTAATACTGATGAAGAAACTGGACAAACTATTATTTCAGGAATGGGTGAATTACACCTTGAAATTCTTGTAGATAGAATGAAAAGAGAATTCAAAGTAGAAGCTGAAGTTGGTGCTCCTCAAGTTGCTTATAGAGAAACAATTAAAAACGCTGTTAAACAAGAGTATAAATACGCAAAACAATCAGGTGGTAAAGGTCAATACGGTCACGTATATTTAGACATTAAACCATTAGTTGGAAGCGAAGAAAACTTCAAATTTAACAATGATATTAAAGGTGGGGTTATTCCAAAAGAGTATATTCCTGCAGTTGAAAAAGGTTGTTTTGAAGCAATGCAAGGTGGTATCTTAGCTGGTTACCCAATGGTTAACATTGAAGTTTCTGTTTATGATGGTTCTTACCATGATGTGGATTCATCTGAAATGGCATTTAAACTTGCTGCTTCTATGGGATTCAAACAAGGTTGTAGATCTGCTGCTGCTCAAGCTGTAATCTTAGAACCAATTATGAAAGTTGAAATTGAAACTCCTGAAGATTATATGGGAGATGTTATTGGGGATTGTAATAAAAGAAGAGGACAAGTTCAATCTATGGATGACAGAGCTGGTGTTAAACTAGTTGTTGCTATGATTCCATTATCTGAAATGTTCGGTTATTCTACTGACTTAAGATCAATGTCTCAAGGTAGAGCGACTTATTCTATGATTTTCGATAACTATTCAGAAGTTCCAAAAAATGTTTCTGAAGAAATCATCAAAAAAAGAAATGGTTAATAGCGTTAAGTAAATGACACTTGCGTGTCATTTATAGCTATTAACGAGCTTTTGTATGTGTAATAGAAATTTATGATTTCGTAATTACACCAAAAGGGGATATGCATTTGCATATCCCCTTTTTTTTGATTAAATTTACTTAAGTTATTAAAATAATTGGATAAAATAATTTAAATAAATTTATAAATAAAGCTAGGTGTATTATGAGAATAGAAAAAAATTTTGAATTATTACCTAATATAAAAAGTGCTGGAATTATATTAAGGCCTTCAAGCCCAGAACTAAAAGAGATATATTTAAAAATTAAAGAATTATTCCAAAAAGCTGATATTGAAATATTATTAGAAGATAATTCTGCAAATATGATATCTTTAAAAGGTATTCCTTTAAACGATTTATGTCGTAAAGTTGACTTTCTAATCTCAGTCGGAGGAGATGGAACTTTACTTTCAGTAGTTAGAAAATCTTTTAAATATGATAAACCTGTTTTGGGAATTAATCTTGGAACCTTAGGATTTTTAACTGATATTTCAATGGAGCAATTACCTAGTTTTATAAAAGATTTAAAAAATAATATATATAAAATTGATAATAGAATGATGGTTGAAGGAAGTGTAAATTTAAATAAATTTGTTGCTTTTAATGATATTGTGATTTCAAGAAAATCAATCTCTTCTATGATAAAAATATCTGCAAAAATTGATGGTAAACACTTTAATTCTTATGATGGTGATGGGGTTATAGTTTCAACACCAACAGGTTCAACTGCCTATAATTTATCAGTTGGAGGACCAATTGTTTATCCTTTAACAGAAGCATTTATTGTAACTCCTGTTGCTCCTCATTCTTTAACACAAAGACCTCTTGTAATGCCTGCTGATTTTGAAATTGAATTTAAAATAATTGACAATCAAGGAGCGGTTGTTATTGTAGATGGTCAAGATATTTATGAAGTTGAACAAAACCAATCTATAAAAATAAAAATTGCATCAAAGAAAGCTAAAATGATTCATAGGGTACAAAGAAATTATTTTGAAGTATTAAATGAAAAACTAAGATGGGGAAATTAAATTTGATTAATAGAGTATATTTAAAAGAGTGTTTATCTTTTAAGGAAGTTGATTTAGAATTTAAAAAAGGTTTAAATATTTTTACAGGTCCAAGTGGTGCTGGAAAATCAATCTTAATGCAAGCCATATTATCTTTATTTGCATTATCAGAAGTAAAAGCAAACTTAGGTGAAATACAGTTAGATAATTTGAACTTTTCTGATGAGTCATATGATATTTCACTTGATGATGATATTGTTATTAAAAGTATAAAAAAAGAAAAAGTAAGATATTTTTTAAATAATCAAACAATCTCAAAGAAAAATCTAAATAATCTTTCAACAATGCTTATTAAACATCTAAACCTAAAAGACACTTCTGAATTTGATAGTCATAAATTAGTAGTTTTTCTAGATAAGCTTAGCTCAAAAAATAAAAAAGAGTTTGTAGAGATTAAAAGTTCATTTGACACTTTATATTTAGATTTCTTACAAATAAAAAAAGAGTTAAAAAAGATATTAGAAGATGAAAATAAATTAGAAGATTTAAAAGAGTTTGCAAAATTTGAAATAGATAAAATAGAGCAAATTAATCCAAGTATCGATGAATACGAAGAGTTAAATTTAATAAAAAAAAGATTATCAAAAAAAGAGAAAATTGAAGTTGCAATAAAAAAAGCTTCAGGAATAATGGAATTTAATCAAAATGTTACTAATGCTTTGGAATTAATGGAAGTTGATTCTTCATTTTTTGACGAAGCAATGAATGAGCTTAACAATGTATTTGAAAAGTTTAATGACTCTTTATATGAACTTGAAGATATAAATATAGAAAATGTTTTAGATAGAATTGAAAAATTAGCATCCCTGCAAAAAAGATTTGGTTCTATTGAAGAGTGTTTAAAATATAAAGAACAGAAGAAAAAAGAGTTAGAATCATATGAAAATATATCTTTTCAAAAAGAAAAATTAGAAAAAGATTATAAAAGAATAAATGAAGAGCTATCAGTACTTTCTTTAGAAATATCAAAATATAGAAAAGAAACTTCACTAATACTAGAAAATAAAATAAACGAATATCTTAAATTTTTATATTTAAGTAATGCAAAAATAATTTTAGAAGAAAAACAATTAGATAATTCAGGTATTGATAATATCCTTTTTGAATTAAATGGAGTTTCTTTAGAAACAATAAGTTCAGGAGAATATAATAGATTAAGACTTGCACTTTTGACTTCAATGAGTGAGTTTGATATTGTTGATAATGGAATCTTATTTTTAGATGAAATAGATGCAAATTTAAGTGGAAAAGAGAGTGACGCTATTTCAAAAGTATTAATAAAACTTAGTAAATCTTATCAAATCTTTGCAATTTCACATCAACCACAGTTAACATCAAGTGCAAATCAACATTTTTTAGTTGATAAACACAATGGAATTTCAAATGTTAAATTACTAAATGAAAAAGAAAGAATAAATGAAATTGCAAGGATGATTAGTGGTGAAAATATCACAAGTGAAGCCTTTGAATTTGCAAAAAACTTATTAAAATAATTTATCTTAGTATTTGATAATTAATACAAAATTACTTTGCCATAATGCTTATTTTGAGTAAATAAGAGCTATTTATTTTTAAATAATTAAATCACAGTTGCATTTTAATCTTACAAAAGGTAATATATTACATAAATTAATATATGGAGAATCCTGATGTTTAGAGATATATCAATAAAAGGTAAGTTGTTACTATTATCTTTGATCACAATTATTGTGGTTTCATTGTCTATTACTATTCCTGACTTCCGTAAAAGCACTACAAATACGCACAATAAACTCTAAAGAATCCCTTGTTTTAGCACTATAAATATTTTATGATCCTTGTAGTGCCCCACTATATTTATATATTGACATTTATTATAGATTATGGTAAAATTCTGTTATGTTTGTAAGAATAAAAAGTAAATCAAAAGATAAATATAATAAATCAGTACAGTTAGTAGAATCATCAAGGGTAAATGGTAAGGTAGTGCAAACTATTGTAAAGCATATTGGTGTTGCTTATAATGATGAGCAGCTAGATGAATTAAGATTATTAGCTAAATCTATCCAAATAACTTTGGAAAATGTTGATAAAGAATCATTGTTTCAAGCAGAAGAGTTGATAGAAGATTTAACTTTAGAAGGTAAATATGATCAAAGTATCTATAGTGATGAAGATTATAATGTTGATATAAGAAACTTAGAAGAGGAGAGTAGAACAATAACTGGTATTCATGATATATATGGAAAGTTATATGATGAATTAAAAGTTGGTTCAATCATAGCTAATCCTGCTAGAAATGTATCTGTTGCTAAAATATTCAAAGAGATGGTGATCTCTAGAATAGCAAATCCTGATAGTAAAAGGGGAAGTGTTGCTGATTTAGAAGAGAAGTATGGTGTAGAGATCGATTTAGATAAAGTATATCGTATGATGGATAAACTTGATGATATAGCTATTGCTAAACTTAATACCCTTTCTTATAATAAAACTAAAGAACTGTTTGGGGATAAGATAGATGTAATATACTTTGATGCAACAACTATCTACTTTGAATCTTTTACAGAAGATACAGGTGAAGATGCTTTAAAGAAGAACGGTTATAGTAAAGATTTAAAATTTAATCAGCCTCAAGTAGTATTAGCACTTATGGTAACTAAAGAGGGATTACCAATAGGATATGAAGCATTTAGTGGTGATACCTTTGATGGACATACTTTAATTCCAAGTTTAAAGATACTAAGAGAGAAATACAATATAGATAATGTTGTATATGTAGCAGATAGTGGTATGTTTAATAAAAATAACCTACAAGAGCTAGATCAACTAGAGGAACATAAGTTTAATTATATCGTTGGAGCAAGAATAAAAAATATCTCCAAAAGTATTAAAGAGCAGATACTTAATATGAATGATTATCTCCAATTAAATGAAGATATAAAAGTAAAAAATATCACTTTGGATAATGGTAGAAAATTAATAGTAACACATTCCCTAAAAAGAGCACGAAAAGATAAAACTGATAGGGAAAAGGGGATTATAAAACTAAGAGAGAAACTTCAAAAAAATAGATCAGTTAAAACACACCTATCAACACAAGGATTCAAAAAATATCTCCAACTAGAAGAGACAAAAGATGAAGCAACATCTTGTGATTTTACAATAACACTCAATGAAGAGAAGATTGTTCAAGATGCCCTTTGGGATGGATTAAAAGGTTTAATAGTCAACAAAGACTCCAAATTAACTAATGATGAGATACTTACTCAATATTCAAATCTATGGCAAGTTGAAGAGTCTTTTAGAATCACAAAATCTGATTTAAAAATAAGACCAGTATACCATTGGAAACCTAGTCGTGTTAAAGCTCATTTAGCTATAAGCTTTGCTGCACTTTTTTTAGTACGACACTTAGAATATAGAGTAAAAGTACAATATAAAAAACTTTCTCCTAAAAAGATAAAAGAATTACTACTATCTGTACAACACTCAACATTAGTAGATAAAACAAGAAAAATTAAATACGCAATACCATCAAAAACAAATGTAGATATAAATAAACTCTACAGAATTATGGGATTAAAGAAACATACAACACCCTATATTCTAGGAAAATTCTAACAGTAAATATACTAAAATCTATAAAAAGTAGTGCCCCTTGAAAATTGGGAATCCCTTAGTTAAGGCGTTTGTTTGAAAAATATGCGGAAGTCGGGATCACAATTATTGTGGTTTCATTGTCTGTTACTATTGATTCACTTTATTCTATTAATAAACTTTCAAATGAAAATATTAATAGATACAAAGAAGAATCTTATGCTAAAAAAGAATTAGAGTTGAAAAACTATGTCTCATTAGCTATGAAAACAGTAGAGTCTTATCATGAAAGAACTGCAATTGATAAGATTAAAGTTGAAGTTCAAGATGATTTAAAGAAGCAAACTAATTTTTTATTTTCAATATTAGAATCAGAATATATTAAATTAAAAGATGTTCTTTCAGAAGATGCATTAAAACAAAGATTAAAATCAATTGTTGATGCCACAAGATATGGAGATAGCGGTTATTTTTGGGTTAATGACACAAATGCTGTAATGGTTATTCATCCAATAAAACCAGCATTAAATGGTAAAGATTTATCTGCATTTAAAGATGATGCGGGAAAACAAATTTTCTCAGAATTTGCAGCACTTGCTAAAAAAAATGGTGAAGGATTTGTGGATTATGTATGGGCAAAACCAGGATTTGAAAAACCACAACCAAAAGTTTCATTTATAAAGCTATTTAAACCTTATAATTGGGTAGTTGGAACAGGTGAGTATGTATCTGATGTATCTTCTAAAATACAAGAAGAATCAAAAAAAGCTATTGCTGACATGAGATATGGTAAAGACGGATATTTTTGGATAAATGATTCTAGCCCTAAAATGGTAATGCATCCAATAAAACCAGCATTAGTTGGACAAGATTTATCTGAAAACAAAGATGCTAAAGGGAAAAAACATTTTGTTGAAATGGTAGAAGTTGTAAAAAACAACAAAGATGGTGGTTTAGTTAAATATTTCTGGGATAGACCAGAGAAAAAAGGTGATCCTCGAGAAAAGTTTTCATATGTACAAAAATTTGAACCTTGGGATTGGATTATTGGTACGGGTGCATATGTAGATGATATTGAAGCTGATGTTGCTTTAATGGAAGAAAAAACTAAAGAAGAGATAAATAATATAATTTTAAGTATTTCTATCTTTTCTCTAATAGCTATTTTTATAGTATATTTGATTTATAGTTATTTGATTAAAAAAATGATAATAAAACCTCTTGAAAATTTAAATGATGCAATTTTAGATATTTCTTCAAATAATTCTTCAAGTGATATTATTGAAAAAACATCAAATGATGAAATAGGTCATTTAGTAGATAGTTTCAATGGTTATGTGAGTAAACTAAAAGCTGGATATGAAGAAGATTCAAAAGTTATTGAGGAAGTTGACTCTGTTATTGAAAAAGTTAATAATGGATTTTATGTGTATAAAATTGAAAAAACTTCATCTAATGCACAAGTTATGAAATTAAGAGATTCTATAAACTCAATGATTTCTAAAACAAATGATAATTTAACTAATTTAAATAATATTTTAATGCAATATGGTAATTCAGATTTTACTCCAAATAGTAAAATTACTGAATCTTCAAAAGCAAATGGTATTATTTCTTCATTGATTGCAAGTTCTCAACTAATTGGAATTGCAGTTTCAGAATTTTTATCAATGATTGTAGAAAGTGGTAAGAAATTAAATAATGATACAACTATATTATCAACATCTGCAAATAGATTATCATCTTCAGCAAATGAACAAGCAGCTTCACTAGAAGAAACAGCAGCAGCTGTTGAAGAAATTACATCAATTGTAAAATCAAGCGTTCAAAAAGTTTACCAAATGTCAACACTTGCAAATGAACTACAAGTTTCTTCAAAAGATGGTGAGACATTAGCACTTAAAACTACAAGAGCTATGGATGATATAGATAGTCAAGTAAAATCAATAAACGATGCAATTACAGTAATTGATCAAATTGCATTCCAAACAAATATTCTTTCTTTAAATGCAGCCGTTGAAGCGGCAACTGCAGGTGAAGCAGGACGAGGATTTGCAGTTGTTGCAGCAGAAGTTAGAAACCTAGCTGCAAGAAGTGCTGAAGCTGCTAAAGAGATTAAAGGGATAGTTGCATCTGCTACTTCAAAAGCAAATGAAGGAAAAGTGATTGCTAATAATATGATTAGTGGTTACACAATTTTAAACACTAAAATTAACGAGACAATTTCATTAATAGAAGATGTATCTCAAGCAAGTAGAGAAGAAGAAAAAGGAATTATTCAAATCAATGATGCTGTTAATGCTCTTGATCAAGCTACTCAAGTTAATGCAAACTCTGCAACTACAATTAGTGGTTTAGCAAATGAAGTTTCAAAATTATCTGATACATTACTTCAAATTGCAGATAGAGCTAAATTTAAAATATCAACAAAAGAAGAAATTCAAGATATTGATTTAGTATTTAATATTTCAAAACTTAAAAATGATCATATAAAATTCAAAATGGTAAATTTTGAAAAAGTTGGAACTACAAAAACAGCATGGACAGTTACAAAACCAAATGAATGTGCCTTAGGTAAATGGTTAATAGAACAAGAAAATATAGGAAAATCATTTACAAAAACAGATAATTGGTCACAGTTAAAAGTTCATCATAATTTAGTACATTCAAGTGTACAAGATTATATAAATGAAGATTGTAAAGCTGATCCTGATAAAAATCTTTTAAGCAATTTCTCTAGTACATTAGATAGTGCTACAAGTAATGTATTTAAATCATTAGATCAGTTAAAAAAAGATAATGTTTTAGTTAAAAAAGTAGAAGCAAAAAATGATAATTTTTCTTCAAAATCAGAAATGAAAATAGAGAAAAAAGAAATATCTAAAGAACCTTATAAAGCACCTATTAAACCTGTAGTTTCTACTAAACCAATACCTAATGTAATTACTTCTTCAAAAAAAGATGACGATGAGTGGGAAAGCTTTTAAAAGCTTTTCCCCTTCGACCTAAATAAGATTAAAACTATCCTCTTTTAAATTTATTTAAAAATAGGTATAATATTAAACTAAAAAAAACAAATATATTTATGACGAAGTATTTAAAGGAAATTTATGGACAATAAAAAAGTAGAGTTATTATCACCTGCTGGAAATTTAGAAAAATTAAAAATAGCTATCAAATATGGTGCAGATGCAGTGTATGCAGGTGTTAGTCACTTTAGTTTAAGAATTAGAGCTGGTAAAGAGTTCACATTTGAAACATTTAAAGAAGGAATTGATTATGCCCATGCCCATGGTAAAAAAGTGTATGCAACAATCAATGGATTTCCTTTTAATTCACAAATTGAACTACTAAAAAAACATATAGCTACAATGGCTTCACTTGAGCCAGATGGTTTTATTGTTGCAGCTCCAGGAGTTGTAAAATTATGTAGAGAAATTGCACCTCAAATTGATATTCATTTATCAACACAAGCAAATGTTTTAAACTATCTTGATGCTCAAGTATTTTGGGATATGGGAGTAAAAAGAATCGTTGTTGCTAGAGAAATTTCATTAAAAGATGTTGTTGAAATAAAAAAACATTTACCAGATATGGAAATAGAAATTTTTGTACATGGTTCTATGTGTTTTGCTTATTCAGGACGTTGTTTAGTATCTGCTGTTCAAATGGGAAGAGTTCCAAATAGAGGAAGCTGTGCAAATGACTGTAGATTTGAATACACATTATATGCTGTAAATGAAGATCACAATACTTTATTTAGATTAGAAGAAGAACCAGGTGTTGGTACATATATCTTTAACTCAAAAGATATGAACTTAGCATCACATATACAAGAAATACTAGATTCAGGTGCAGTAGATTCTCTTAAAATTGAAGGAAGAACAAAATCACCATATTATGCAGCAGTAACAGCAAAAGCATATAGAAGTGCTATTGATGACTATTATGATGATAAATATGATGCCGATAAATATCAAAGAGAACTTCATACTACAAAAAATAGAGGTTTTACCGATGCTTATTTAATTCATAGACCATTTGAAAAAACAGATTCACAAAATCATGATTACGCATTAAGCAAAGGTTCATATGAAGTTACAGGATTAGTAACAGAAGATGAAGAACACTTCTTATGTAAATATAAAGTTTATCCAAATGAAGATATTGAAATTTTTACTCCAACAGGTGAAGTTTTAGAAGAAGCTGAGAATGAAATTGGGAAAATCTTTAAAAAAGGTGACCTGTATTATATTAACTTCAAAAAAATATTAACAGAGACAAATAAAGAGTTAGAATCAGTTCATAGTGGAAATGTAAATAAAATTAAATTACCAGGGAAACTTCCGTATTTAACTATGTTTAGAGTTGAAAACGTTACAGAAATTATCGAATAAAAAGTATTTCTTAAAAGATGATATTTTTTAGAGTTACTCAAAATATAAATATTAAAACTACAGATGGTACTTTAGTTAATTACTTTAGATTAAAAGTGCCATCAAACTTAGAAAATGAAACGGTATACATTACAACTTATGATGATTTCAAAGATATAAAAGATATATTTGCAAAAGTTGATAAAGACAAATATTTTGCTAAAACTTTAATTGAAAAAACCGTTAGATCAATACCCACTTTTCCAAAAGAACTTGGAATTTCAAATATTAATGAATTTGAAAATAGAGAAAAACCAGCTTATTTAGAATTTGCAAATACAAAACAAGTAGATATTTTTAAACAATTAAAACATATTGAAAAAGATGAAGTTAGATTTGCTTTTATAGGTGGTTTAGGTTCAAGCATTAGTGATATTATCTCTTCGTGTACAGCTTTAAGAATTTTGCATAAGAAATTAAATGAAGTATATAAAAATATTAAATTTGATATATTTATAAAGGCTTCAAATAATAGTTTTTATACAAGAGACAAAGAAATTTATGAAACACAAGATTATATAAATGCTGTATTCCCTTTAAGTTTAACAACGAAAAAATTATGTGAATATGACTATTATTTTGATAATAGTTTTGATATTGGAATAGCTTTAGGTACACCTTTAAATAATGTTGATAAATGGCTTTATAAATTTGGAATTGATTATAAAAAAATAGATAAAAATGAAAAATATAATCAACTTGATATTTCAAAGTATAAAGTTTCAAGTAGCCTAGTAAAAAAAATAGAAGATGCAAAAATAAAAGGTAAACTACTTTTATTTCAGCCATATTCTGCAAATATAAATAAATCAATTCCCCAAGCTGTTGCTATTTCATTTTTAAAAGAGTTATTACAAAAGGCGGATGATTATATTGTAATATCTACATTGCAAATTGATGCTAAAATAAAAGAAGATAATTATATTGATTTATCAAAAGAATCAAAAAATTTAAATGATTTCATATATATAGTTTCATGTATGGATAAAATTATAACAACAGATACATCAACATATCATATTAGTGATGCTTTTATGGTTCCTACTGTTGGGCTTTTCACTCAAAATGATTTTGAAATAAAAAGTAAATATTATAAATATTTAAAAACTATATATGTAAAAGATGAATCAAAAAATCTCTCAAAATTCATATATGAAAATGAAAGTTTGACTTTTTATAAATTTGAATCATGGAAGAAGGTAAAGATAAAGCAGATTATAAAACTATTAGATAAGTTTTGATAGAATAATAAGCCAAAAAACAAAAGAAAAAGGGTAATTAATGAATTTTGTATCTATTATCATGGGTAGTAAATCTGATTATGAAATTATGAAAAACTGTTCAGACACATTTGAAAAATTTAATGTAAAATATGAGATGATTATTTCTTCAGCTCACAGAAGTCCTGAAAGAACTAAAGATTATGTAAAAGAAGCAGAAGAAAAAGGTGCTGTTGCATTTATTGCAGCTGCTGGAATGGCAGCTCATTTAGCTGGAGCTTTAGCAGCAGCTACAACTAAACCTATTATTGGAGTACCTATGAAAGGTGGTGCAATGGATGGTATGGATGCAATGCTTTCAACTGTTCAAATGCCAGCAGGAATGCCTGTTGCTACTGTTGCACTTGGAAAAGCTGGAGCTATAAATGCAGCTTATTTAGCAATGCAAATTTTAGCTATTTCAGATAAAGAGTTAGCAATAAAATTAAAAGAAGATAGAATCGTTAAAGCAAAAGCTGTAGAGACTGATTCAAAAGATATAGAAGTACTTTTATAATGAAGCCAATAGCACTATTTACTCTTCCAAATTGTAAATGGTGTAAAGAGGCTACAACGTATTTTAAAATTAAAAAACTAAAATATAACCTCATAGATTTATCAAAAAACAAAGAAGCGTTAAAAGATTGTCAAAAACATGGATGTAAAGGTGCCCCTGTAATTTTAATAGGAAATACTTGGATTTGTGGTTTTGATAAAAATAAAATAAATAAAGAGTTAGGGATTAAATAGATGGTAACATTTTCAGAAATTCTATTAAAATTACAAGAGTTTTGGGCAAAACAAGGATGTAACATTGTACAACCTTATGATATTCCAGCAGGTGCTGGAACATTCCATCCTGCTACGTTATTAAGAAGTTTAGATTCAACACCTTGGAGTACAGCTTATGTTGCACCAAGTAGAAGACCAACAGATGGAAGATATGGTGAAAATCCAAATAGATTGGGTGCATATTATCAATTTCAAGTACTAATCAAACCTAGTCCTGACAATATTCAAGATTTATATTTACAATCATTAGAATTTTTAGGTTTAGATATTTCTAAACATGACATTAGATTTGTAGAAGATAACTGGGAATCTCCAACTCTTGGAGCTTGGGGACTTGGATGGGAAGTTTGGCTTGATGGTATGGAAGTTACTCAGTTTACATATTTTCAACAAGTAGGGGGCCTTCCTTGTGATCCTGTGGCTGTTGAAATTACTTATGGAACAGAAAGACTTGCCATGTATTTACAAGGTGTAGATTCTGTATTTGATATAGTTTGGAATGAAAATACACATGGAATTACAACTTATGCAGATGTTCATAAAGAAGCTGAATTTGAATTCTCAACATATAACTTTGAAGTAGCAAATACTGAGATGTTATTTAGACATTTTGAAGATGCCTTTAATGAATGTAAAAAATGCCTAGAAGCAAAAATTCCACTTCCTGCATATGATCAATGTATGATTGCATCACATGCTTTTAATACATTAGATGCAAGAAAAGCTATTTCTGTAACTGAGAGACAAAATTATATTTTAAAGGTGCGAGAACTATCTCAAAGTTGCGCAGTTTTATATAAAGAACAAGAGCCAGCTAGACTTGCAAGAATTGGAAGTCCCTCTTCTTTAAAAGCTTTAGAAAATTTAAAAGTTAAAAAACCTGAGTTATTTGTTTAAGGTTTTGTTTTGAGATTAAAAGAAATATATGAGTTATTAAATACTCTTTCACCCTTTGAAATACAAGAAAAATGGGATAATGCAGGATTACTAGTTGGAACTTTAGATGATGAAATAAAAAATGTTTATCTAAGCATTGATTTAGATTTAGAACTTGTATCAACATTTGAAGAAAATTCTTTAGTAATAACTCATCATCCTTTGATATTTTCAGGTTTAAAAAAAGTTAATTACAATACATATAGTACAAAATTATTAAGAGAATTAATTAAAAAAAATATATCTTTAATTTCAATGCATACAAACATTGATAAAACCCATTTAAATAAATATTTTATAGAAAATATTCTGGGTTTTAATATTACAAATACCCAAGAGTTTATTTCTACTTGTGAAGTTAATATGAACTTTAATGATTTAGTTAAACATATTTCTTCAAAAGTAGGTTTAAAAACTACAAAAGCAGTTAGATGTAGTGATTTTATAAAAACAATTGCCATTGTAACTGGTTCTGGAATGTCTTTAATTGACGAAGTAAAAACAGATTGTTTCTTAACAGGTGATATAAAATATCATGATGCTATGGAAGCAAAAGCAAGAGGTTTGTCACTTATTGACATAAGACACTATGAGAGTGAAAGATGTTTTGCTCCCTTAATAGAGGGACTTCTTTCAGAATATTTGAAAAAAAATAAATTAAAAGCTATAATAACAGCTTCGAAAAATCCATTTGAGTTTTTTATAGAAGGAGAAACGGTTGAATAAGTATTTACAGGATTTAATCAAATTGTCAAAATTTGATACAGCAATTAGTATGTTTGAACCAAAAATTGAAAATGAAAAAGCAAAGTTAGCAACATTTGTTGAAACTGCAGAATCAATTAAGGCATCAATTAATTCAATTTATTTAGAAATTGATGATGTAAAATCAAAAAGAACAAAAAACAATATTCACTTAGCTGAGTTAAAAACTAAGTTAGACAATATTGCTAAAAAGAACAAAGATGTTCACAATGATAAAGAGTTAAAAGCTTTACAATTAGAGGAAGAAATTGCAAAAGAACAAATTTCATTTGCAAATGAAGAAATCGATAGATTAGATAATCTGACTAAAAATAAAGAAACAATTTTAAAAGAGTTACAAGAAAAATTAACAGCAGAAGAAGATGATATTAAAGAAATTCAAGTTGCAGTTGATTCTACAATTGAAGAAATTAATAAAGACAGAAATATTGTTTATAAAGAAAGAAGTGAATTATTAGAAAAATTCGATAATAAAATTTTAACTTTCTATGAAAAAATCAAAAGATGGGCAAAAGATTCAGCAGTTGTTCCTGTAAAAAAACAAGCTTGTTATGGATGTCATATGAAAATAAATGATAAAACTTATGCTGAAGTTATTAAAGCAGAAGAAATCATTAACTGTCCACATTGTGGAAGAATTCTTTACAAAGATAATGAAGAACTAGTAGAGGCTTAATTTTGGGCCTTTTTAGTATATTTTATTACTTATTATTAAGTGCTATTTATATACTAGCTATTCCTTATTTAGTATGGAAATCTCGAAGTACTAAATACAAAAAAGCAATTCCAGCAAAATTTTTTCTAAAAGATAATTCTAGTTTTAAAGAAAATGGTATTTGGTTTCACTCATGTTCTATGGGTGAAACAAAGGCTATTAAGCCTTTAATTGAAAACTTTAAAGAGCTTGCAAATATATCTGTTATTACAAATACAGGTTATGAAGAAGCAAAAACAATAAGTTCTAATGTAAGATATCTTCCTTTTGAAATCTTTTTACCTTTTTGGATAAATAAACAAAAAGTTTTAGTTGTTATGGAAGCTGAACTTTGGTATATGCTTTTTTTATTTGCAAAGAAAAAAGGTGCAAAAACTTTTTTAATAAATGCAAGAATTTCAGATAAATCTTATAAATCATATAAAAGATTTTCTTTTTTTTATAAAAAGATATTTAAAAATATTGATAAAGTTTTTGCACAAAGTGATGTTGATAAAAAAAGATTAGAAGAACTAGGTGCTTCTAATGTTGAAGTAATTGGTAATATAAAACTAGCACAATTACCAAGTAAAAAATTAGATTTAGAAAAACCTAAAAAATGTGTAATCACAGCTGCTAGTACACATGAAAATGAAGAAACTTTGATTTTAAGTGCTTATGATAAAAATCAAGGAAAACTTATAATTGTTCCTAGGCACCCAGAGCGGTTTGAAAAAGTAAATATACTAATTTCTGATTATATTAAAAATAAAGATATTACCTACCATAAATACTCTGTAAAAGAGGATTTTGATTCTGATATAATATTGATTGATAAAATGGGAATGCTAAATGATATTTATGCAATTTCTGACGTGGTAATTTTAGGTGGAGCATTTGAAAAGATTGGTGGGCATAACCCTGTTGAGCCTGCATTTTTTTCTTGTAAAATAATTAGTGGTAAAAATATATTTAATCAAAAATCACTTTTTGATTGCATAAAAAACTATTATTTAATAAATAATGATGAATTGAAAACATATTTAGATAATATAAAAAATCTAGATAAAGCAGTTTTAACAAAAGCAGGTTCAACAGAACCTATAATAAAGGAAATAAACAAATGGCTATAGAATACGATAAAGCATATAAATTATTAGCACAACAAGAAAGAATTTCAAATTCAAAAGCAAAAGAGTTAATAGATAGAGGTGTTGTAAAAGTTGGAGATAAAAAAGTTTTAATTGCACGTGGTGAAATTAGAAATGATACTCATTTTACAATAAAAGAAATTGAAAAAATTAAAGTAATTTTTGAAGATAAAAATATTTTAGTTGTAGATAAACCAGCTTTTTTAACAGCTGATGACGTAGCTAAAAAATTCTCTGGAGCAATATTATTAAACAGACTTGATAAAGAAACAAGTGGTGTTATGATGTTTGCAAAAAATGAAGAATTTCAAAAAAGAGCAATTACAGAATTTTCACAAAATAGAGTTTATAAAGAGTATGTAGCTATTGTTGATGGAAAAGTTGTAGAAGAGATTGTTATTGATAAACCAATTCTAACTACAAAAGATAGAGGAATGGCAAAATCAAAAATTGATTTGAAAAAAGGAAAACCAGCTAAAAGTACTGTTTCTCCAATTTTAGTTGAAGGTAATAAATCTAAAATTAAAGTAGTTATCGAATCAGGAAGAACACATCAAATTAGAGTTCATTTAAATTCTGTGGGATTACCAATCATTGGTGATGCTATTTATGGAAGAACAGCTTCAAATATAAATAGAGTTTTATTACACTCAAAAGTAACAAAAATATTTGATTATGTATTTGAGTCAAAAGAACCAAAAGAATTTAGAGTGTACGACTTTCATTCATAATTAAGCTTTGAAAATTTAACAATTCCCAATAAACAGGGATTTGTTAAATAAAATAAAATAAATACTAACTTAAACTAAACCTTCTCATTTAATCAAGACTAAAGTATTTTTAAAGTAAAATTGCGCAATTTAAAAATTGTGGAGATTCATTTTGTTTGATTCAATAACCGGTTCGATAAGAAATGCAGTAAATAAAATAAGACATCAAGATGATGTTGCAGCTTTAACAAAAGCAACATCAGAGTTAAAAAAAGCTTTATTAAAAGCTGATGTACATCATAAAACTACAAAAGACCTTATTCAGGCTGTTGAATTACAAACAAAAAGTGCAGGTATTGGACAAGATTCTTTTCTTAAAGCATTAAAAAGTGAATTAACTAATCTATTAACAACTTCTGGTAATCAAGGTTTTGTTTTTTCTTCTACTCCTCCAACTACAATTTTAATGACAGGACTTCAAGGTTCTGGTAAAACAACAACAACAGGTAAGTTAGCTAACTATTTAAAAACTAGAAAGAAAAAAGTTTTAGTAGCAGCATGTGACTTACAAAGATTAGCAGCCGTTGAGCAGTTAAAACAAATTGCAGCTCAAATAGATGTTGATATTTATTTTGATGATAATGAAAAAGATCCAATTAAAATAGCACTTGCAGCAAAAGAAAAAGCAAAAAAAGAGCATTATGATGTACTTTTAATAGATACAGCTGGACGACTTGCTATTGATGAAGCTTTAATGCTTCAATTAAAAAATATTAAAGATGCAATCAATCCAAATGAGATTTTTTATGTTGCAGATTCTTTAACAGGTCATGATGCAACAAAAACAGCAACTACATTTAAAGAAAAAATTGGAATTGATGGTGTAATTTTATCTAAATATGATGGTGATACAAAAGGTGGAGTTGCTCTTTCAATTGCAAATCAAGTAGATGTTCCATTAAGATTTATAGGAACTGGTGAAAAAATGCCAGATCTTGAAGTATTTATTCCTGATAGAATTGTTTCAAGATTATTAGGTCTTGGAGATATTGAAGGACTTGCTGAAAAAACATCTGCAATTATTGATGAGAAAAAAGCAAAAGAAGTTAGTAAAAAAATCAAAAAAGGTCAATTTAATTTTAATGACTTCTTAGATCAACTTTCAATGATGAGTAAGTTAGGTTCCATGAAATCAATTATTGGAATGATTCCAGGTCTTTCACAAATGGCTGGACCTATAAAGGATATGGATTTTGAAAACTCTGCTGAGATAAAAAGAATTAAAGCGCTTATTGGTTCTATGACACCAAAAGAGAGAGAAAATCCTGATTTAATGAACCCAAGTAGAAAAAGAAGAATCGCAGTTGGTTCTGGAGTTTCTGAGGTTCAAATCAATAAAATTTTAAAGCAATTTAAAAATGCTTCTAAAATGGCTAAACAACTTTCAAGCAAGGGTGGAATGAAAGGTTTACAAAATATGTTGTCTCAAATGGGACCTGGTGGAATGCCAAAAATACCAAGATAAAAATATTAAATAGTGTTGAGCTGTGAACTTTTAACTTAGGTTTTGGAGTTCAGAATTCAATACTATAATCAAAAAAGGAAAGAAAACATGACAGTAATCAGATTAACAAGAATGGGTAGAAACAAAAAACCATTTTACAGAATCGTTGTAACAGACTCAAGAAAAAGAAGAGATTCAGGATGGATTGAATCAATTGGTTATTTTAACCCAGTTACAGAGCCAAAAGTATTAAAAATTGATGAAGAAAGATATAACTACTGGTTAAGTGTTGGTGCTAAACCATCAGAAAAAGTTAAAAAACTAGCTTCTAAATAATTTTAATTAGAAATATTATGATTATTAAATTTATAGAAAACTATGCACGACTAATTGTTAGTGTACCAGAAGATGTAAGCGTGACTAAAGAGCTAATAGATGATAATTTCGCAGAGATTATTATAAGTGTTAATAGTGTTGATATTGGTAAACTTATAGGTAAAAATGGAAATATGATTAATGCTTTAAAAACTATGGCAAATGGTTGTAAAGCAAAAGATGGTGTGTCTTATAAAATACAAGTAGTGGTGAAATAGTAATCTATGAATAATAATAAAATATTTATTGCAAAATTAGGAAAAGCAGTGGGTCTACAAGGTCAACTAAGACTTTTTATAGACTCGGATTTTCCTGAGCAATTTAAAAAAGGTGCTGTATTTAGCACAAATAGAAATCTACAATTAAAAGTATCAGAATATAATCCTTCGAGAGAATTAATTAAATTTGAAAACTATGATGATGTAGATACTGCAAAAAAACTAACTAATCAAGAACTTTACTCTACATTTGAACAAACAAGACAATATTGTAAATTAGAAAAGAATGAATTTTTCTGGTTTGATTTAATATCTTGTGAAGTTTATGAAAATGATTTAAAATTAGGTATGGTAAAAGAGATTCAAAGATACCCTTTAAATGATTATCTAGAGATAATTACAGATGAAGAGCTAGTTAATAAAGGTTTGCCAAAAGTATTTTTAATACCGCATATATTTGATAAATATGTGATTGATATAAATATTGAAACTAAAACTATAAGAGTTATAAAATCTTTAGAAATACTAGAGAATTCATAATCTTTTATTAATCCCTACCTTAGAATTTGTAAGTATAATTATTGATAAATATTAATAATTACATCTCTTATCAAATTCATCTTGTGTAAATTCAACTTCATATGCTTCTTCAAATTTATTTTTAATTAATTTATCCAATAACTTAGCTCTTGTTTCTTCATCATTAAATGGACCAAAATATATTTCTATTCTATTTTTGTCATCTCTACATAATATTACATTGGGATTAACTGCTGATACTTTGTCTAAATATTTTTTGTACAAACTACCTTTTATTTTTGCAACATTAATGAATTTTAAGAATTTTTTATTTGTACTAGCTTCTACTGGAAGATCACTTACTTTTTCTTCTTTAGGGCTTATCTCAATGTCAACTTTTTCTATTTGAGTATTTTCTAACTTAGTCTTATTCATTTCTAATTGTTCTTTTAACATTAAGGCTTCTTGTCTCATAGCTTCAAGTTCAGCTTTTTCATTTTCTAATTGTATTTTCTTTTCTTCAATTGCAGTTTTTTCTTTTAATAATGCTTCTTCTTGTGCTTTGAAAGCTTCTGCTTCTTTTGCTTTTTGTTCTTCTATTATTCTTTTTTCATTTTCTAGCTTTTCTAATTCTTCATTTCTATCTTTACTAATATTTTTATTAGTTAAAAATGACAATTGCTCATTTAATTTTTTAGAATTAATATCTTTTATATCAAATTTGTAAGCTTCTTCTTTTATTTCAACAGGTAGTACATTGTTTTGTGCTGCATTTTGAATCTCTTCTTGAGGTGAAAAAAAGCCTAAAAAATATAGGATTATTCCTGTACTTAAGAGTAATAACAAGAAAGCAATCAATCCAATTAATATTTTACTAAGAAGTGATTTTTTCTTTGATTTTGTCAAATCTTCTTTTACTTCAAGAATATCTTTATACTTATCATCTTCATTTTTATTATTTGTTTGATTAGGTTCTTCGTTTTCAATAGTTAATGTATTAGCATCTGATAAGTCATCTTTTATTTTTAATTCTTCTATTGCGTTACTTTCTTCTGCCATTGATACTCTTTTAAAGTTTATTTTGTTTTTCTTTTAATCTTTTATAATACTCTTTTCTGTATTTCTTTAGTTCTTCTTTTTTTCTTTCTCTATACTCTTTATCCTGACTTCCGTAAAAGCACTACAAATACGCACAATAAACTCTAAAGAATCCCTTGTTTTAGCACTATAAATATTTTATGATCCTTGTAGTGCCCCACTATATTTATATATTGACATTTATTATAGATTATGGTAAAATTCTGTTATGTTTGTAAGAATAAAAAGTAAATCAAAAGATAAATATAATAAATCAGTACAGTTAGTAGAATCATCAAGGGTAAATGGTAAGGTAGTGCAAACTATTGTAAAGCATATTGGTGTTGCTTATAATGATGAGCAGCTAGATGAATTAAGATTATTAGCTAAATCTATCCAAATAACTTTGGAAAATGTTGATAAAGAATCATTGTTTCAAGCAGAAGAGTTGATAGAAGATTTAACTTTAGAAGGTAAATATGATCAAAGTATCTATAGTGATGAAGATTATAATGTTGATATAAGAAACTTAGAAGAGGAGAGTAGAACAATAACTGGTATTCATGATATATATGGAAAGTTATATGATGAATTAAAAGTTGGTTCAATCATAGCTAATCCTGCTAGAAATGTATCTGTTGCTAAAATATTCAAAGAGATGGTGATCTCTAGAATAGCAAATCCTGATAGTAAAAGGGGAAGTGTTGCTGATTTAGAAGAGAAGTATGGTGTAGAGATCGATTTAGATAAAGTATATCGTATGATGGATAAACTTGATGATATAGCTATTGCTAAACTTAATACCCTTTCTTATAATAAAACTAAAGAACTGTTTGGGGATAAGATAGATGTAATATACTTTGATGCAACAACTATCTACTTTGAATCTTTTACAGAAGATACAGGTGAAGATGCTTTAAAGAAGAACGGTTATAGTAAAGATTTAAAATTTAATCAGCCTCAAGTAGTATTAGCACTTATGGTAACTAAAGAGGGATTACCAATAGGATATGAAGCATTTAGTGGTGATACCTTTGATGGACATACTTTAATTCCAAGTTTAAAGATACTAAGAGAGAAATACAATATAGATAATGTTGTATATGTAGCAGATAGTGGTATGTTTAATAAAAATAACCTACAAGAGCTAGATCAACTAGAGGAACATAAGTTTAATTATATCGTTGGAGCAAGAATAAAAAATATCTCCAAAAGTATTAAAGAGCAGATACTTAATATGAATGATTATCTCCAATTAAATGAAGATATAAAAGTAAAAAATATCACTTTGGATGCATACGCCGACCACATTCGGACAGCCAGCCGATTAACATCCGGACACTCAGCCGAAGTTGATTCGTACACTTTGCCGATTTACATTCGGACAATTTAATTAATTTCCGGCTGGAAAATTAAAGTAGAAGTTTTTCTAAAATTTAATTACACTTTGTTAAAAACAAGGGGTAAAAAATGAGGAGACTTTCTATGAAAAAAATTAAAGATGTATTGAGGTTAAGATTCATTACCAATATATCCTATCGTCAAATAAGCAGAGCTTTAAATACCCCAAGTTCAACCGCTGCTGATTATTGTAAAAGATTTGAAATTACAAACTATAAAATAGATGAATTTCTTACATTAGATGAAGATGAAATTTATCAATTATTGTTCCCTGAAAAATCTTTGCCAAAAACCTATAAAACAAGACCTATCCCAAATGTAGAATATATTCATAAAGAAATAGCTAAAAAAGGTGTTACCTTTGAATTACTATGGCAAGAATATAAAGAGCAATATCCTGATGGTTATGGGTGTAGCCAATTTAAAGAATACTACTACAAATATAAAAAGAGATTAAACCCAAGTATGAGACAAACATATATTCCAGGTGAAAAAATGTTTGTAGATTATAGTGGCTTAACAGTACCTATTGTAGATTTATCAACAGGAGAATTTATAAAAGCACAGATATTTGTAAGTGTATTAGGATTAAGTGGATATACCTATGTTCATGCAACAGCTTCTCAAAAAGTTGAAGACTTTATAAAATCCCATGTAAAAGCATTTGAATTTTATGAAGGGGTTCCTAAAATACTGGTTCCAGATAATCTTAAAAGTGCAATAATTTCAAATAATAAAAAAGGAATTGTGTTTAATGATAATTATGCAGAACTTTCACGTCATTATAACTTTGCAATAGAACCAGCAAGGGTAAGAAAACCCCAAGATAAAGCAAAAGCAGAACAAGGTGTACAAGGTATCCAAAGATGGATATTAGCTGTATTTAGGAATAAGACATTCTTTAATGTTGATGAGATAAATGAAGCTATATCTCCATTACTTGATATTTATAATAATAAAATTATAAAAAGGATTGGTAAAAGTAGAACTTATTTATTTGAAGAAAATGAAAAGAAGTTTTTAGAAGTTCTTCCTGCAAATAGATTTATTTATAAAGAGCTAAAAATTGCAAGTGTTAATATAGATTACCATGTTGAATTAAATAGATCTTTTTACTCAGTTCCTTTTAAATATTTAAAAGAAAAAGTAGAAATTAAATACTCTACAACATTAGTTGAAATTTATTATAAATCAAAATTAATAGCTACTCATCCAAGATTATATAAAATAAATGATTCGTCTACTATAAAAGAACATATGCCATTAAATCATCAATATCAAAATGAGAAGATGAATCCACAAAGACTTATATCTTGGGGAAGGAATATAGGTGTTGAAGCAAAAGAGTTTGTAGAAAAAAGATTAGATGAAGCACAATATCCAGTAAAAGCGTATCGCACATTAATAGCAATTTTATCATTAGCAAAACTTTATGGAAAAATAGAGTTAAATTTAGCACTAGCATATGCTCTTAAAATTGATGCAAAAAGTGTTAAGTCGATTGAATCTATTTTATCAAAAAAATTATATTTAGTGGCTGCAAATAATGTTGTAAAATCAAATGTGTTTAATAATCATGAAAATATTCGTGGTTCTGATTATTATAAATAAAATTAAGAATAAAGGCTAAAAAATGAATCAAACTACAATAATAAATAAATTAAATGATTTAAAATATGATGGATTTAAATCAGCATACTTAAGACAAATAGAAGATACAAATTATAGTAAATTAAGCTTTGATGAAAGAGTATATAATTTACTAGAAGCTCAAGAGATATTTCTTCAAAATAAAAGAATATCAGTGAATTTAAGATTGTCAAAAATAAAAGATAAACAAGCATCTTTAGAAGATATAGATTATTCTTCAAAAAGAAAAATTGATAAATCAATTATTAAAGATTTATCAAATATGAACTTTATTAGGAATCATCATAATGTAATAATTTCAGGTTGTACAGGTACCGGAAAATCATACATTTCCCAAGCTTTGGGAAATAGAGCAGTAATTGATGGATTTAGAGTTTATTATATAAGAGTTCCTACTCTTCTTGAAGAGATAAAGATTTCAAGAGCAACAGGAACATATACAAATTTATTAAAAAAGTACTCAAGATTTCAATTACTCATTTTAGATGACTTTGGAACTTCAACAATTTCAACAGATGATGCAACAAATTTATTTGAGATAATAGAAGATAGAACAGAGATAAATTCCACAATAATAACTTCACAACTACCTGTTTCAAGTTGGTATGATTATTTAAATAATGACACAGTTGCAGATGCCATTTTAGATAGGATAATTCACTCATCACATAGGATAGAATTAGAAGGAGAATCAATGAGAAAATTAAGATCAAAAATCAATAAAATTTAAAAACATTCGGACACTTATGATATAATTTTACACTTAGAAAATTTCTACTTTTAAACTGTCCGAATACTTCTGGCTGGGTGTCCGAATGAATCGGCTGGAGCACTTTGGATAATGGTAGAAAATTAATAGTAACACATTCCCTAAAAAGAGCACGAAAAGATAAAACTGATAGGGAAAAGGGGATTATAAAACTAAGAGAGAAACTTCAAAAAAATAGATCAGTTAAAACACACCTATCAACACAAGGATTCAAAAAATATCTCCAACTAGAAGAGACAAAAGATGAAGCAACATCTTGTGATTTTACAATAACACTCAATGAAGAGAAGATTGTTCAAGATGCCCTTTGGGATGGATTAAAAGGTTTAATAGTCAACAAAGACTCCAAATTAACTAATGATGAGATACTTACTCAATATTCAAATCTATGGCAAGTTGAAGAGTCTTTTAGAATCACAAAATCTGATTTAAAAATAAGACCAGTATACCATTGGAAACCTAGTCGTGTTAAAGCTCATTTAGCTATAAGCTTTGCTGCACTTTTTTTAGTACGACACTTAGAATATAGAGTAAAAGTACAATATAAAAAACTTTCTCCTAAAAAGATAAAAGAATTACTACTATCTGTACAACACTCAACATTAGTAGATAAAACAAGAAAAATTAAATACGCAATACCATCAAAAACAAATGTAGATATAAATAAACTCTACAGAATTATGGGATTAAAGAAACATACAACACCCTATATTCTAGGAAAATTCTAACAGTAAATATACTAAAATCTATAAAAAGTAGTGCCCCTTGAAAATTGGGAATCCCTTAGTTAAGGTGTTTGTTTGAAAAATATGCGGAAGTCGGGAGAAGTGATTTTTTCTTTGATTTTGTCAAATCTTCTTTTACTTCAAGAATATCTTTATACTTATCATCTTCATTTTTATTATTTGTTTGATTAGGTTCTTCGTTTTCAATAGTTAATGTATTAGCATCTGATAAGTCATCTTTTATTTTTAATTCTTCTATTGCGTTACTTTCTTCTGCCATTGATACTCTTTTAAAGTTTATTTTGTTTTTCTTTTAATCTTTTATAATACTCTTTTCTGTATTTCTTTAGTTCTTCTTTTTTTCTTTCTCTATACTCTTTATCATACTCGAGTCTTTTTTCTTTATTTTGCTCATAGTAATCTTTTTTAGTATCTTTATACTCTTTTATTTTTTTTATGATTAAATCTTTTCTAACATCAACATAATTCTTTTGAGCTTTTATTATTTCTTTAATTTTAAGGGAAAAATTATCATCTTTTAACTCTTCTTGATAATCTATCTCTTTTTTTACTATCTTTTTCTTTTTTAAATAGTACTCTTTTTTCTTTTTTTTATGAGCTAAAAAATTCTGTTCTCTTCTTTTTTTTAATTCATCTAAATTCATTGGCTTAAATTATTTATTAAGTCTTTAAGCTATTTACTACACTTAGCATACTATCTGCTGTTGTAATAGATTTAGAATTAGCTTCATAGGCTCTTTGCGCAGTAATTAAGTCAACCATCTCAGTAACTAATGTTACATTTGATAACTCAACCATTCCTTGCTGAATTGAACCAAATTGTTCTTCATCTGGAGTTCCTTCTATTGCATCTCCTGAAGCATCACTTTGCATAAATAATGAATTTCCAAGTGGAATTAAGCCTGCTGAATTAATAAAATCTACCAAAGTGATATTTCCTAATTCTTGGCTTTCTCCAGTTGTTGAATCTGTTGCAGTTACTGTTCCATCCAAGGCTACAGAAACATCTTCAACATTATCGGGTATAACTATTTCAGGACTTAGTAAATAACCATTCCCATTAACAATAGCACCATCTGAGTTTAATTTAAATTCACCATTTCTAGAGTAAGCTGTTTCTCCATTTGGAAGAGTAATTTGAAAAAAACCTTTACCAGATATTGCTAAGTCAAAAGTGTTTGATGTTGTATTTAAAGAACCTTGTGAAAAATTCTTTTGTATACCAGAAATTCGAACTCCTAATCCAACATCAATACCTGTAGGATTCATTGTCGTTTGTGATGTTTGACCCGCTGTGTAATTTAATGTTTCATACATTAAATCTTGAAATTCTGCTCGATCTTGCTTAAATCCTGCAGTGTTAACGTTAGCAATATTATTTGAAGTAACATCAAGTTGGTGCTGCATTGCATTCATTCCACTTGCTGCTGTGTAAAGTCCTCTCATCATGGGCTATCCTTTTGAATTGCGTATAAAACAATTATATTTTAAGTACAATTAAAGTTAGATAAATTAACTAAGTTATTTTTTGATGATTAAGTATAAATTTAAAACAAATCGTATATAATGCTTAATTATTGAAAATATTTATGTATACAGGGGATAGTTAATGAAAATTCTGATAGTTGATGATAGCTCTACAATGAGAAGAATCATTGGAAATGTAGTTATGCAATTAGGATTTGCTAAAGATAATTTTGACGAAGCTGAAGATGGTGTAAAAGCATGGAAGTTACTTAGTGAAAGTCATTATGATGTAATATTAACAGACTGGAATATGCCAAATATGAATGGTTTAGAGCTTGTTAAAAAAGTTAGATCAGAAGGGACACACCAAAAAACACCAATCATTATGATTACAACTGAAGGTGGCAAAGGTGAGGTTATAATAGCATTAAAAGCAGGAGTGAACAACTATATAGTTAAACCCTTCAATGCAGAGGTTTTAAAAGAAAAACTTGATGGTGTATTAAAAAAATAATATAAGGCCTTATCATGAGTATGAGTCAGGAAGAAATTGAAGCTTTAATGAGTGGTTTAGATATTGACGATGATGCAACAGATTCTGAGGAATCGTCTGAAAAAACAAAAGTAAACACACAAGAAATTGAAGAGTTATTAGCACAAACTGAAGATTATAAAAAAGTAGATTCTAAGTCAAAAAGTGAAGAAGATAGTAGGGTTACTATCGATGATTCAAAAGACATAATTAGTAAAAAAGAAGAATCTCGTGTAAAAACAGATGAAATTGAACAATTACTACATGATATTGAAACTAACTCTTCTTCTAAATTTGAAGAAGAAGATGAAGAAGATTCTTTAGAAGACTTAGATTTAGATTCTTTGGATAAACTTGAAGATGAAGTTAAACCAGAAGAACAAGTTGATTTAGAAAATCTTACTGTTGAAGAGGCCCCAAAAATTGAGGTTAAAGAAAACTCTTTAAAAGAAAAAGACATAAGTGAAAAAAAAGAAACTAGAAGTGATGAAGATGTAGCAAAAGATTGGACTTCTTCAAGAATTGAAGAAGGAGTATTCCCTCTTCCCGTTGAAAAAGATACCAAAGTAGTTAGTCAATTAAATCAAGTTGCTAATGATTCTGAAGAAAAAGTTTCTCAAATATTTGATGTGTTAAGTTTAACTTTAGACAATAATAATGAGCTTAGAAACTCTATTAAATCAATGGAATCATTTATTGCTTCACAAACTAGTTTATTGGAATCATTGAATAATAAATTTCCTAATATTGAGGTTTTTGAAGAACACTTAAATAATATTAAGACTGTTTCAACAACTTTAAATAATTTAAAACTACAATCTAGTACTGAAGACGCTCAAATTTTTCAAGCTATGGAATTAATGCAATTCAATGATATTAATAGACAAAAAATAGAACGTGTAATGTCTGTTATTAGAAAATTGTCTATGTATTTAAATAATTTATTTGAAGATGATGGAACAGCTAGTAATGTTGCTGTTGCAAAACATATTCATGGTGATCATTCAACTGATTTAGCTGGAGATGATTTAGAGAAATTAATTACTGAATTTTCAGATCATAAGGAATAGTTAATGAACCAAGGTACTTATCCTCTTGCTGCATCGATGATTAATCAAATTAATCGTTTAGATCAAGTTAGTAATAATTTAGCAAATGTAAATACAAACCCAAATAAATCCATAGTACAATTTCTGCTCTTTACTTGTAAAAAAATATCAATTTTTTCAGAATAAAAATACTAAATTAGGCTATAAAATTATACTTCACATTTTTTGACTCCAATTTTAATGAGATATTGGTACTTTTTGCGAGATTTACAGTTTTTCAGGCGATAGTATCCTGTTGTTATTTTATTGAAAAATAGGATTTTTAAGTTTTTAGCTGTCATTGTAAGCTCTCTTCATAAGCTCTGTATCTGATGTTTTGTAACAATTCTTTAAACTGTTCATTAACTTTTAGAGTTATCTCTCTGGCATGTGAAACTACTTTACCTGCGATATTATAAAGCTTGTATCTGATTGTTTTTACTGTATGTTTTTGCATATTAGAGTCTAAAATCTGTTTGAATAGTAAAAACAGATTATATGCTAAAGTACCAATGGCAAAGTAAAAGGCATTTGCTTGTGTGTTGGATGTTGGAAGATAACTCATATTAAAGCCATTCTTTAACTCTTTAATCTTGTTCTCACTTGTTTCACCACGTTGACGATGAAGTTTAATAATCTCTTCAGAGCTTAAATCATTATCATTTGTAGCAATACAGTAATAAATCTCATCTTGATATTGCATCATCACTTCATCCGATATATACTCCTCCATTGTCGGAAGAATCGGTGTTATATCTTTTTTAATTACTATCATCCGAAAAGCATTATCTGTATCTTGCATTGTATGTGTAAACTCTGAAACTTTCTCTCTTTTGGAAAAAAATTGCCATGTATCATCTTTAATATCTTTGATTGAATCAAATACATTCTTGTTCTTTTTAGCTGTTACAGTAAAAAGAATATTTTCTTTATCGCAGTGGTTAAAAATAGCAGCTTGATACGAAGCACTATCAGCACGAAACCTATCAAACTTTACTCCGATTGGAAGTTGTCCTTGGCACTGCTTGATAAACTCTAAGTTTTTGCTTGCAGGTGCCTCATTACCCTCTTTGAAATCAACATCAATTACATATCCGCCATTAATATGTCCAACCATAGGCATATAACCAGGTGCATTTTTATAAGACCACTTTGCAGTATTTTTATGTGCTTCAATAAATGTAGCATCTATGTCTAAGATAAGCTCTTCACTTTTGATACTTTTTAGAAATCTTTTTAAGAACTGTTTGTTGATCTTTCTTATTCCATCTTCCCCGATAGTCTTATGCTTATGAAGATATTTTGTGAACGCTGATGCTGTTGGAATATTATCCATTTTTAGAAGTGTTGAGAGTGCTGTATCTAATCGTATCTCTTTAATATCATCAAGAACTCTACCCCCACTGTGAAGCATTAGAATCAATGGATAAATAAATTCAAACGGAGTATATCCGTTTGGATGTTTAGCTAAAGGAAGGTTTGTATTGCAAAGACTCTCAAGGTTTATACCTTTGAGATACTCCCCAAATATTGCTACACCTGTTCTAGGAGTTAATTTTTCGTTTGTGGATTGTAGTTTGAAATTTAAGATAGTCTGTGCCATAATCTAATCCTGAGTTAGAAAAAGTTACACCCAGTAGGTGAAAGTTTTAGGTGTAACTTTTTCGCTTTAAAGTACCTAATTATAGAGCAAGTCGGCTTGTTGTCTAATTTAGTATGGAATTATTAGGGTAAAAGGTTTCTCAAAAATTACTATGGTTGTTGATCCAATACTTAGAAAAAGAATTTCTGAAATTTATGAAAAATTTGGTTTACAAGTTTCTGTTTTATCACATGCTGAACTTGATTCAAAAGCAAACTTTGCTATTGAAGGAACATTAGAGTTCTAAGATGAAGATATTTAAATTTATTGGATTATTTCTTTTCTTTGTAAATACACTTTATGGAAATGTAAAATTATATCTTCCTTCAAATAATATAGTTAAGAATGAAGCTTTTATTTTTGTTTTAGAAGCATATGGAAACAATATAACTTTTCCAAGTATACCTTTAATTGATGGTAAAGCAGTGCAAGAAATTTCAAGCATAACATCAACCAATATCATTAATGGAAAAGTAACAAAAAAAATAAAAAAAACTTATTCTTTTTATCCAATAAAGGATTTCATTTTACCTTCTTTTGAAGTAGATATAGATGGAAAAAACTATAAAACAAATGAAGAAAAAATTAGTATACAAAAAGCTTCAAAAACACAATCTTCTCTTTTTGATTTTAGTATAAAAACTAATAATAATGATTTATATATTGGTGAGAATTTTATTTTAACAATGGTTTTTAAATATAAAAAAGATCTTGATATTCTTGATTTATCTTTTGATAAACCAAGTTTCGAAAATTTTTGGTACAAGCAGATTGATAATACTAAAAAATATGAAGAGGGTGATTTTACTGTTTTTGAAATAAAGTTTTTGATGTTTGCATTAAAAGAGGGTAGTCAAAAAATAGAAGCTCTTGGCATCAATGCCCAAGTAATGGATAATAGTTCTTATTCAGTTTTCTCTTCTACAAGAAATAAAAAAATATATTCAAATGAATTAAATTTTAATATTAAAAATTTACCGGCAAATACTAATTTAATTGGAAATTTTGAAATAAGTGCTTCTGTTGATAAACAAATAGTAAAAAAAGGTGAAGCGGTTTCTTTTAAATTAAATATAATAGGATCTGGAAATATTGATGATATTCCTGATATTAAAATTCCTATTGATGATGTAACAATTTATGAAAATAAACCACTTGTTAAAACTCAAATTTTAAATAATGAATATAAAGGTGAATGGGAAAAAGTATATTCAATTATTGCGAATAGGTCTTTTACAATTCCAAGTATTAAACTAGATTATTTTGATAAAAACTTATCAAAAGTAATAAGTAAACAAACAAATAGTTTTAATATTGAAGTTTTAGATGAAGAAATTAAAAAAGAAGTTCTTTTAGAAAAAGCAACAGAAAAAATATTGCCAGAAGAAAAGCCAAAAGAGATTATAAAAGTTGTTGAACAAACTTCAACTTTAGATAGAATTATTTTCTTCTTTTTAGGAATAGCTTTTTCTATATTAATAATAAGTTTATATTTTTATGTTATAACTTCAAAAAGAAAAAAACAAGAAGATAAACCATTAGTAAAAAAAGTTAAAGAGTCAAAAACAAAAGATGAATTACTAAAAATATTGGCTGTTTATTTAAAAATAGATGTAAAATTAGATGCATATATTTTTGAATTAGAAAAAACAAAAGATATTGACTCTTTGAAAAAAGAGATTATTAAAACTTTAAAAGAATTAAAATTATAAGGATAAATTAATGAAAATCATATGGATGTTTTTATTTACAATTACTTCAATCTTTGCAAGCGAATATTATGCAAAATTAGAACCAATAGATAGCTTTCAAGTTAAAGCGGCAGTTTCAGGTAAAGTTATATACTCAAATTCACAAATTGAAGGCTCAAAGGCTAATAATTCAACAATAATAGAAATTGATTCAGAAGTTAATAAAGTTGATTTAGAGCAATCAAGAAATAAACTGAAATATATTGATGAAATGATAAAAATAGAAAACAACAATTACAATAGATTAAATCAAGTTTCATCAAAATCAGCATTTGAAAAAGACACTCAAAAATTAAAAGTGATTAATTTAGAATCTTCAAGATCAGATATGATAATAAAAATAGAAACTTTAAAGGATACAATTTCAAATAAGAAATTAGTTGAAAAATCTAACTATATTTTTAATATTGCAGTAAAAGAAGGTGACTATGTAAATGCTGGAACTTTACTTTATGAATCAAAAGATTTATCAAAAGGTAAATTAGAAATATTTGTTCCAATTGCACAAATAGATGAGATAAAAAATAAAGAGATTTTTTTAGATGGTATAAAAAGTGATACTAAAATTTCAAAAATATATGATGTAGCTGATTCTGTGAATATTTCTTCATATAAAGTTGAATTAATTGTAAATAATGTAAAAACATTTTCAAGGTTGGTAAAAATTGAGTTCAAATAAAAACAAAGTAGCATGTCCTATGGACTGCTATGATGCCTGTCAAGGTCAAATGTATGACGGGAATATAAAAGGCTCAAAAGAAAATTTTGTTACAAATGGCAAACTTTGTGTTAATTTTGCAAACTTATTAAAAGAAGAAAATCTTCAAAATTCATTATTTCAAGGTAAAACTATTTCTTTAGATGAATCTTTAAATATTTTACTTGATAAACTTAAATCAACTACACCTGCAAAAACTCTTTTTTACACAGGAAGCGGAAACTTAGGCCTTATGCAAAGCTCTACAAAAAAATTTTTTACACAATATGGTTCAACCTTAACAAAAGGAAGTTTGTGTGATGGAGGTGGAGGAGCTGGAATTAAAGCTGGAAGACAAAATGTTATAAATCCACCAATCCAAAAGCTTATAGATGCAGATATTATTATCGTTTGGGGAAGAAATTTCTCAGTAACTTCTTCTCATATGTACAATTTAGTTAAAGATAAAACATTTGTAACAATAGATCCAATTTGCACAGATATAGCAAAAAAATCAAAAATACATATGCAAAATAATCCAAAAACAGATTATGAATTGGCTTTATTATTTACAAGATTTGCACATATGCAAGATTTGGAAGATAGAGATTTTATAGAAGAATTTGGCACAGGTGCTGATTGGTTTTTTGATATATCAAGAAATAGACCAGTTGTTTCTTATGAAGCAACAACAGGAGTTCCTCTTTCTCAAGTTAATGATTTCTTTGATTTAATTGAAGGTAAAAAAGTTGCTATCATGTTAGGTCTTGGGGTTCAAAAGTATTTTGAAGGCGCTCAAATAATGAGATGTATTGATTCTTTTGCTGCTTATATGGGATATCATAAACAAGATGCAGGTGGAGTTTGGTATTTAAGTGATTCTGCATATGGTTATAAAAAGCAGTTTGAAATAAAAGGAAGTAATAAAAAAGTTTCTGTTGCTAAAACTGATTTTGCTTCATTTGACTTAGTTTTTATTCAAGGTGGAAATCCAGCTGTTTCTGCTCCAAATAGTGCTAAAGTAAAAGAAGGATTGAAAAAATCTTTTGTGGTTTATTTTGGTACAACTTTAAATGATACTTGTGAATATGCAGATTTAATAATTCCTTCAAGTTCTTTTTTATCAAAAAAAGATGTAAGATTATCTTATGGTCATGAATTTAAAGCAATTTCAGAAGTAGTAGTTCCTAAAAATGAAAACAGTATTAGTGAATATGAATTGGCAAACTATCTTTTAGAGAAGTTTAATTTTGATAAATTAAAAGATGAAGATGAAGTTATTTCATATTATGCAAATCATAAACCTGATTTAAAAGATTTTGATACTTTTGAATTTATTGAAGAAGTAGAAATTGAGCCTTTATATAAAGATAAAACATCAGATAATTTTTATTTTATAACAGCAAAAAGTAAAAATTCTTTAAATTCTCAATTTGCAAAAGATGATTTTGTTTATTTACATTCATCAACAAATTTTAAAGATAATGATAATGTTACTATCTCATCAAAATATGGAAGTGCAAAATTTATTGTAAAAATAAATGACGATATTAAAAGTGATTGTGTATTTTTATTTGCAGGAAACAAAAATGCAAACTATTTAACTCCTTTTGATGAAGATGAAAGCTCAAATTCTGCGATGTATCAAGAAGTATTGGTGGAAATTGAACTATCGTAAACTTTTTGCTGAACATAAGATTATTAGGGATTTATCTTTAGTTCAGTTTATCGCATATTTTGGTGCGTGGTTTTCTAATGTTGCAATCTACACAATGCTTGTTAACTTTGGTTCAAGTGAAATGGCAATTTCAATAGTAACTGCAATGCATTTCTTACCAGCTATTTTAATTGCTCCTTTTTCAGGTGCAATAATAGATAGGGTAAAAATCAAACCTTTAATGACTTTATTGATTTTAATAGAACTAATAATGACTATTTTATTTTTAACAATTGATGATAAAAGTGAAATTTGGCTTTTAATGATTTTGATTTTTATTAGAATGAGTGCTGCTTCTATGTTCTTTTCAACAGAGATGTCTCTTTTATCTAAACTTCTTAAGGGTAAACCTTTACAAATGGCAAATGAAATCCACTCTATTATATGGTCATTTACTTATGCAGCGGGTATGGGAATAAGCGGTTTTATAGTTAATTGGTATGGTGTAAAAACAGCTTTTATGATTGATGCTATAATTTTTACTATTGCATTAATTGTTTTTATAAGAATTGATTTTGTAGTAAAAGCTAGTACTGCAACTGATAATTTTATGAAACTAATAAAAGATGGATTTATCTATATAAAAAACAATAAAATCATGCTTCATTTAATTTTTTTACATTCATGTGTTGGATTGACTTCCTTTGATGCATTGATTACTATTTTGGCAAAAAATGAGTATAAGTATATTATTTCTGTTCCCCTTGCAATTGGTTTATCAAATGCAGTTAGAGCTGTTGCTTTAATGTTTGGACCTGTGTTTTTATCAAAATATGTTACTAAAGAGAACTTACACTATTTATTGATATTTCAAGGATTATCAATAATTTTATGGGGATTTATGCAAAGCAATTTTTATATTTCATTAATTGCATTATTTATTGTAGGTCTTAGTACAACGACTTTATGGTCATTTACTTATGCTTTATTACAAGATAATTGTGATGAAAGATATATAGGAAGAGTAATTTCTTATAACGATATGTTCTTTATGCTCTCATGTGTTGTTACAACTTTGTTTATTGGCTTAATGGCAAGTTTAACTTCTGTTGATATAATTACCATTCTTTTAGGGCTAGGATTTTTAGCTTTTGCTTTTTACTACACAAGGATATTAAAATGGATATAGTTGAAAAAGTTTTATTACTTGCAATATTAAAAAAAGAGTCTGATGAGACTTTAAATGATGTGGTCTTAAAACTAGAAAATACAAATTTATTCTCTTTAAAAGAGGGTAAAAGATTACTGAAAAAACTTAGAAGTGAAGAGTTTATTTCTGATTCATACTTAACTTTAAAAGGTGAAGTAACAGCTAAGAATGTTGATCAAGAATTTAAATTATAAAAAGGGAAATAAATGATTTTAGATTATAAAGATATTGACGATTTAAATAGATATAAAATTATGTCAGGAACTGTAATTCCACGACCAATTGCTTGGATTGTAACAGATGATGATGGTGTATTAAACGCAGCACCATTTTCTTATTTTATTCCTATTTCTTCTAACCCTGCACTATTAATTGTTGCTATTGGAATAAAAGAAGATGGTAGTCCAAAGGATTCATTGGCAAATATTTTAAAAACAAAAAAAGCAACTATTTGTTTTGTAAATAAAGAGAATGTTGATCAAGTACAAAAATGTGCAACTCCACTTGGAAAAGAAGTAAGTGAAATCGAAAAATTTGAAATTGATGTAAAAAATGTAATGGAAGGTTACCCTCCTATGATAGCATCTTCTCAAAGTGCTTTATTTTGTGAATATTATGATACATATGAAATCCCAGGAGATACAACACCTGTTGTTTTAGAGTTAAAATATCAATATATTGATGATGATAGAATTAATGAAAGAAATCATATTAAAATAGAAAATATAGGAAGATGTGGAGTTACATTTAAAGCTTTAGTTGATTTATAATTAAAAGGCTAATTTAGCCTTTTAATTTTTTTGTTTTATACCGCAGTATTTCCACAATGTCCACATTTTTTTGCAGCAATTGGAATTTCCATTGCACATTCACTACATACTTTAGTTGTAGGTGCTGCTTCAGGAACAACTTCTTCTTTTTTAAGTTTATTATATGATTTGATAAACATAAACATAACAAAGCCTAAAATTACAAATGAAATAGTATCATTTACAAATAAACCATATTTAATAGCAGGAGCTCCTGCTTTATCAAGTTCTGCAATAGTAGCATATGCATTTCCATCTAAAGAGATGAATAATTGTGAGAAATCAACTCTTCCAAGTAATAAACCAATTGGAGGCATTATTACATTTGCTACAAGTGATTTGATTAGTGTTGCGAACGCAGCTCCAAAAATAAATCCCACAGCCATAAGTAATTAATCAAAATTAATGTCTTGTTTTATAAGCTAGTTTTAGCTATAATACTATATGAGATATATAAGTAATTTAAATAATAAAACAGTAAAAGAATTAGAAAAAATAGTAAAAAATGGTAGTTCATTGCAATTAAGACAAAGAGCTAAATCTATACTTTTAAGTAATGAAGGTATAACAGTAAAAGAGATATGCAAAATATTCAATAAGTCAACAAGAACAGTTTATAGATGGTTTGATAGATTCAAAGAAGAACAAATAGAAAATTTATCTGATGAAATTGGTCGTGGTAGAAAACCAGCACTAAATGAAAATGATATTGATAAAGTAAAAAAACTTATTGAAACAAATAGTATCAAAGAGACTTGTATAGCTCTTAATAAAGAGTCAAAAAGAGTTAAAAAAGTATCACCTCAAATCTTAAAAAGATATTTAAAAAAATATACAATATAGTTTTAAAAGAGCTAGAAACACTATATTTAAAGAGAAGAAGTGGATGAATTATTCTTCCAAAAAAGCTCAAATACTTAATGTTTTAAGCTGGTCTGCTAAAGATTGGATTGATACATATTATTTTGATGAGAGTGGTTTTTCACTTGATTCAAATATCCCTTATTATTGGTCACCAATAGGTAAGCCAGTAGAAATTCCATCAAATAGATTTGCAAAAAGAATAAATGTTTTAGGGTTTTTAAATACAAAGAATAATCATCTCTTTTCGAAAACTACAATAACAAAAGTAGATACACAAGTTGTTATAGATTTCTTTAATGATTTTGTAAATCAGATTACAAAAACTACTGTTGTCATACTTGATAATGCATCTATTCACACAAGTAAGCTTTTTAAAGCAGAGATAGAAAAGTGGGAGAAGCTTGGACTACAATTATTATTTTTACCACCATATTCACCTGAACTAAATAAAATAGAAATATTGTGGAAACATATGAAATATCACTATCATAAACTAGAAGCTTATTTATCATTTGATAATTTACATAAACATGTTAAAAATTTATTAGCTGGCTTTGGAACTAATTATGACATTAATTTTAAGTAGGTACTTATCAACAACATTACCTTTTATTAAAAAATCTCTAAATTCTTTAAGCATATTTTTCCTTTAATTTTTTTTGTAATTATAATTAAAAAGTACTTATAAATAATAAAATAAAAATTCCTATAATTTTATATTAATAAAATAATATAAAAATAATCTATAAATTACATTTTGATTACACTGAAATAGTACTTAACCTTTAATTTTAAAAATAAATAATATATTATAATAATTATAATTCAAGAGGTAGAAATGAACAACTTAAGATTAAAAAATAAGATAATATTAATATTACTCATTCCTATAGTTGCAATATTAATTTTATCTTCAAATTTAATATATGATAAATATAAGAAAGAAAGAAATATGACTGAGACATCAAGTTATATTCTATTCACAGTAAAAGTTTCAAATCTTTTAACAAATTTTCAAAAAGAAAGAGAGTATTTTATTTCATATATTTCTTCATATGGAAAGGAAAATAAAGTAAATTTAGAAAATCAAATTAAAATAAGCGAGGAATCTCTCAATGAATTAAATATATTTTTAGATGATTTTAAACTTCTTAAAAGCCAAAATAATTTATTAAATAAGTTAGAAGATTTTAAAAATAGTATTTCAAATATAAAAGAATTTAGAGAAGAATCTTTGCAGTTAAAAATAAGTTCAGAAGAATTAATTAATTATTATGGAATCAATATAAAAAATATGGTTTTATTTTTTGATGATTTATTAGTCTATTCAAATACAAAAGAGTTATCAAAATCATCTCAAGCATATGTTTCTTTATTAAATGTGATTGAAAAAGCCTATAGTGAAAAGAATATTGTTAAGAATATTTTTGAACATAATAATATTACAAATGAAAATTATAATGATTTTATTTCATATGTAATTTCTCAAAAATCTTATTTAGATGTTTTTATAAAAAATTTATCTACAAGTCAATCTGAATTTTATGAAAATGAAATTAAAAGTAATAGTTTTAAAGATGTAAATGATTTTAGAGAATTAATTTATATAAAAACAAAGAAAAATATTTATCTAAGTGAGATAAGAGAAGCTATAGGATATGGTGGTTTAATAGATTCATATAAAGATTTTGTAATAACACAAAATGATAACAATTTAAATAAAATACAAAAAAGCCATACAAAAATGTTGAAGGCTATAAAAAGTTATAAAAAACTAGAAAATATATCTAATAATGAGAATATGTTATTAGATGAAATTCAAGCTACATTTGATTTATATATGTCAAAAGCTTATGATGGTGTAGATTTAAATAATACTAATATAAATGATTCAAAAACACAAAAAGCTTTGATTACTTTAGAAAAAAATATTTATGGAGCTGATTTTAGTAAATGGGAAGATGTTTCTTCGCAAAGAATAAATTCATTTGAAGAGATAAAAAAGAAAATTGTTGAAGAGATGATTTCTAATATTCAAGCTAATACTTCTGAATTAAACAATCAAATAGTTTTATTTCTACTATTTATGACAATATTTTTATCTGGAATATTTATTTTTATTCTTTTTATGACAAACAAAATATCAAAATCAATTAGTATTTTTGAAGAAAATCTTAATAGTTTTTTCTCTTATTCAATGAGAGAAAAAGACTCTATTATTTTAAATGAAATAAATGGAAATGATGAATTTGCTATTATGACTAAGAATATGAATATTCAAATATCAAAAATAGAAAAAATTATAGAAAAAGATAAAAATGTGGTTTTAGAAATTACTGATATTATGGAAAAAGTTAATAACGGTTTTTTTGAATATTCTATTAAAGGAAATGCAGCAACAAATGAATTGCAGTCTTTAACTGAAATTATAAATAAAATGATAATTCAAACAAAATTAAAAATTGATAGTTTAAATATTTTATTAAATAGTTATTCTGTCGGTGATTATAAATTTAAACTTGATGAGGTTCATAAAAAAGGAATGTATGGAGATTTTGGAACTTTATGTTCATCTACTATTCTTTTAGGGCAGTCCTCTTCTGAGTTAATTGCAATGATTGTAAATGCAGGTATTGAACTTGAAAATAATACTAAAATTTTAACTAACTCTTCAAATGAGTTATCAATATCATCAAGTGAACAAGCAAGTTCATTAGAACAAAGTTCTGCTTCACTTGAACAAATAACTGTAAATATTAGAAACAATAATAAAAATATGAATAAAATGATGCATATTGCAAATGAATTAAATAATGCAGCAAGTATTGGAAGTACGTCAGCCAAGCAAACGTCTTTATCAATGGATGAAATAAATGATAAAGTAAAAGCTATAAACGAAGCAATTACAATTATTGATCAAATAGCATTTCAAACAAATATCTTATCTCTAAATGCAGCTGTTGAAGCTGCAACTGCGGGTGAAGCAGGGCGTGGATTTGCTGTTGTTGCTGCTGAAGTTAGGAATTTAGCTTCAAGAAGTGCTGAAGCTGCACGAGAAATAAAAAGCTTAGTTGAAAGTGCAAGTATAAAATCAAATGAAGGTAAAACTATTGCAGATGATATGATAAGAGGCTATGATAATTTAAGTAATAAAATTATTGAAACAAAAGATATTATTGATAATGTTAGCCAATTTAGTAAGGAACAAGAGATTGGGATTATTCAAATTAATGAAACAATATCAAGACTTGATACTGCAACTCAAAAAAATGCATTTACAGCTTCACGTATCGATTCCCTTTCTCACGAAGTTTCAAAATTGTCAACAAGATTACTTCAAATAACTTCTCAATCAAAAATAGAAGATAAATTTTTTCATATGGTAGAAAATATTGATTTAATAAAAGAAGTTTCAAAATATAAAAATGATCATATAAATTTCAAGAAGAAACATTATGAAAAATTAGATAATTTTGAGAGTTGTCAAGTTCTAGATTGTAAATCATGTAATATGGGCAAATGGATTATTACTTGTGAAAATGAAAAAAGAAATTTTACAAGTGCAAAAGAGTGGAGTATTTTGAAATCAAATCATGAATTAGTTCATAATAAAATTCAACAATATATATTAGAAAACTCTCAAAAAATGCAAAATAAAATATTAAGACAAACTGCTAGTGATATAGAAGATGCAACTTTAAAAGTATTTGATAGTTTAAATGATATTTTATATATTGAGTCAAAAAATGAACAAAATAGGGAATAAAGGTTTAACTTTATCAATCTTTTGCGAAAAACACAGTCCTTTAGGTCGGTGATGTAAGCAAATTAGTTAGGAGTTTCTTGGTTTTCAATATATTTTTTAACCACTTCCAATCTTGCACCGCCACAACTTCCTATAAAATAACTAGGACTCCAAAGTGAATTATTTCAAAGCTTTTCTTCTATATATTTAGTAGTAAATAACAAATGCATGTGAATAAAAATATATTACATAATGTAATATATTTGAGCTTTCACTTATCATTTCAGTATAATTTTATAGTTGATTAATAAGGAATCATTCTGAATACTCAAAAAACAGTAAACTTAGGTTACAAATATAGACTTTATCCTACTAAAGACCAAATGAAGATTTTAAATCATCAAATGTATATTTATAATCAAGCTTATAATATTTTTTTGAATCTTTGGCAAAAAGAAAATAGTAAAAATAAAAAGTTAGATAAAGAAGATAGAGTATTTAGAAACGCTGTTAGTTATGATACAGTTGTAAAAAGAGCATTAAGACTTAGGAAACTATCTTTTTCAACAGTAGTAACTCAACAAGCAAGAATTAACTTTTTAAAAGCAGTTAAAAAATCTTTCTCTAAAGAAAATGTATCTAAAAGATTAAAAGCTATAGAAATAGCAACTACTCCAAAAGAAAAAGTTAAAGCTTTTAAATTAGGTATGCCGACATTTAAATCAAGTAGAGATATTTTTCAATCATTTAATTGGAATAATCAAGGTTATCAAATATTAGATGATATAAATAATAATACAAGATTTAAAACTCTAAGACTTTTAAAAACAAACTTTAGATTTAGATGCCATAGAACTTTTCCAAATAATTATAAACTATCATCAATCACTATCTCAAAAGATGCAATTGGTTATTATGTAAGCTTTGGAATAGAGTTTAATAAACAAGTAGGTTTAGTAGTGTCAAAAGATAATCTTGATATTACTAAGTCTATAGGTATAGACTTAAATGCTTATAATTTTGCAATATCAAATAATGTTGATTTTATTCAAGATTCCAATATCGCAAAAGTAACTTTAAATCATCTAATAGATAATGGTGCTACAAATCGAAAAGGTTTGAAATATAAAAACACAATCAAAGTTCACATAAGAAAACAAAGTAGAAGAGTTCTAAATGAACTTAAAAATTGTAAACAAAGTAAAACCAAATTCAAATTAGGAAGTAATCATAAAAAGACTCAAAAGAAATTAAATAAACTAACAAAAAGAATATCAAATCAAAAAATTGATTTGTACCATAAAATTACTGCTGAACTAACAAATAAGTTTGACTTGATAGTAGTTGAAGATTTAAAAACAAAAAATATGTCTAAAAGCTCAAAAGGAAATGAGATAACTCATGGAAAAAGAGTAAAACAAAAATCAGGACTAAATAGAACAATTTTAAATGCTTCATTCTATCAGTTTGTATCAATGATACAATATAAAACCACAATGCTAAATGACAAACTATTTGTAAAAGTTAATCCGCAATATACCTCACAAGAGTGCAGTTGTTGTGGAAATATAGATAAAAACAATCGTCCTAAACAAGATAAGTTTAAATGTACAGCTTGTGGGTTTGAGATAAACCCTGATATACAAGCTTCACAAACTATTTTAAAAAGAGGATTGGAGTCGTTTGGGCTAGGAACTAGCCTTGTGGACTTAAATAAACACAAAGCCTTTCGCTCAACTTCATTGGAAGTTGCTAGTTAGGAAGCTTCGCTCTTTAGGGCGAGTTGGTTCACTCCTTATTGAACATATTGATGAAGTTTAGAGCATTTACCTAAAAAAGTATCCATTCCGCACATATCATTGAATATATCATCAAATGAGTGTGAGTGAGCATCATAAACATAAACAAAAATTTCATCACCTTTTTGTACAAAGTTTTTCTTTCCAAAATCAGCATAAGCAGTTGCACCTGCAGCTATTAAAATACCTTTAGCATCTTTTGCTGCAACTTTTAAAAATTGTGTTAATTCTTCTAAAGGACCACAATCTTCTTGTGTATTTAGTTTTTCAATCATCCAATCTTTTAATTGTTCAAAAAAGTAACTATATGATTTAACGGCACTTGTTGTTCCATAATCATGAACTATTCCATTTCTTTTAATAAATGAGGCAATATGATATCTACTTAAAACACCTTTTTGTGTAAAATTATCAATTTCTATAATTTCTTGAGAAATACCCTTTGTGTTAGGACCCCAATTCTTTTTAGTACTTAATTTATTTCCATCTTGAATTCTTATTGAGAAATCATTAAATGCAGAAAAATATCTAGGAATAATATCAATAACTTTTTCATTTTCATATACAAAATCACAGATTAAAGCTACTTCTGCTTCAACTTGAAGATTATCTTTTTCCCTATCGTGTGTTTCAATAATATCATCACAAATAGGATAAGTTCCTAAAAAACTATCATGTCCTTTTATATAAATAGGAAACATTCCTTTTGGCGCATTTTTTTCTTCAGTTTTTATAACAGAAAATTCGTCAGCTTCTCCAGCTTCACCTAAGTGATTTGCAAAGTTTCCTGCAACTGCAAAGCCTAAATAGTCTTTTAAATCATCTAATAACATTTTTTTTCCTGTATTTTTTATTATTGTTTGAAGAATAGCAAAAACTCTATCTTCTTAAAGTCAAATATTGAATGTAGTTTAATCATATAAGAATTATTTTAGATAAGCATTTATAAATATTTATTTAAAATAACTATAGGTATGATTTACAAAAGGCAAATGCCTTTTGTAAAATTATAAAATTAAATAGTTCTCCATTTAGCAGGACCAGTTGTGTGAATTGAAACACCCTCTGTATCAACAGCTACAGTTACAGGCATATCTTCTACATCAAACTCATAAATAGCTTCCATTCCCATCTCTTCAAATGCAAGAACTTTTGCATCTTTGATTGATTGAGAAATTAAGTATGCTGCTCCACCTGTTGCAATTAAATACATAGATTTGTATTCTTTAATTAAATCAATAGTTGGTTGTTTTCTTTCAGCTTTTCCAATCATTCCCATGATTCCAATTTCCATCATATCTTTTGTAAATTTATCCATTCTTGTAGATGTAGTTGGTCCCGCAGGTCCTACTTTTTCATCACGAACAGGATCAACAGGTCCAACGTAGTAGATGAATCTATCTTTTAAATCAACACCATTTGGAAGTGGTTTACCAGCATTTTTGTACTCAACAATTTTTTTATGAGCAGCATCTCTAGCTGTTAAAATTTTTCCAGTTAATAATAGTGTATCACCTGATTTAAATTGAGATAAGTTCTCTTTTGTTAAGTCTGCAATATTTACTTTTTTAATAGAATCTAATGGTAATTTTACATCTGGCCATAAATCTAAATTTGGTTTTTTAAATTTAGCTACACCTTCCCCTGGTTTTAATTTAAAGTGAATATGTCTAGTAGCAGCACAGTTAGGAATCATAGCAACAGGAAGTGAAGCAGCATGACATGGGTAATCTAAGATTTTAACATCTACAACTGTAGTTAAACCACCTAAACCTTGAGCACCAATTCCAATTTTATTAATATCTGTATAAAGTCTTAATCTTAATTCTTCTAAAGCATTTTGAGGACCTCTTGCTTGAAGTTCATGAATATCAACATGCCCCATTAAAGACTCTTTTGCTAAAAGCATTGATTTTTCTGGATTACCACCAATACCAATACCTAAAATTCCAGGAGGACACCATCCAGCTCCCATTTCTCTAACATTTGCCATAACCCAGTCATAAACTGAATCTGATGGATTTAATACTGCAAATTTAGATTTATTTTCACTTCCTCCACCTTTTGCAGCAACTGTAATATCTAATTCATCTGAATTATCAACAGTAACATGAATAACAGCTGGAGTGTTATCTTTTGTATTTGTTCTTTTTCCTGCAGGATCAGAAACAACTGAATATCTTAATGTATTATCAGGATTAGTATAACCTTTAGCTACACCTTCATTTAATACATCTACTAATTCTTTTGTTAATTCTAAGTTAGCTTTTAATCCAACTCTTACAAAAATATTTACAGAACCTGTATCTTGACATAAAGGTCTATGTCCTAAAGCACACATTTTAGAATTAATTAAAATTTGTCCTAGTGCATTTTTTGCAGCTTCTGATTTTTCATTCTCATAAGCTTCTACCATTGCTGTTACGAAATCTTCTGGGTGAAAATATGAAATATACTGACATGCATCAGCAATACTATCGATTATATCTTGTTGTTTTATTACGCTCATTTGTTTCCTTTTTGCTTAGAAATTTTAATATTATACCAATGCTAGTATGAAAGAATTCTTTTATTTAAATTTTAATATTTATTTTTCCTAAAGTGTTTAGTTTTTACCTTTTATTGGTTGTGTTTTGTGTAAATTTTAGAAATTATAAGGTTTATATATTTATGAAAAAGTTTAAAATAAAAAAAGAGGATTTGAAGATTAACTTAAGGCAAAAGCCTTAAGTTAGAAAATTAAGCGAAGAATCTTTCTTCAACGATATCTTGTAATTTAGTTCCAGAGAATTTTGCTCTTTGAACTAATTCCCAGAAATATCTATAAGTTGCTCTATCGTGTAATTCACCATCATATTGAATTGGTCCCCACTCAGCATTTTGAGCAGCAATTAAGATATTTTGAGCATCTTCAAGTTCTGTAAAGTCAGGTTTCATTGCATCAACAATAGCTTGTACTTGTGTTGGATAAATTGACCACATTCTTAAGAATCCGAACTCATTTCTTGCTTTTTCAGCATCTTTATAAGTTTGGTATGGGTTTTTTAAATCAAGTGTAACATTGTGACAAGGAATAATATGATTAGAAAGTGCAGCTTGAACAACTTTAGCTTTTGCAGCAGCAATTAATCTATGATCAAATTGACCTGGACTTCTCATACAAGAAGCTGGAATTGCACCTTGATAACCAGATACGAAATCCATTAATCCAAAGTCTAATACTTGTACCCAAGGTAATGTTGCAGTTTTTTCAACATCTCTTAAAGCACCATGTGTTTCAATTAAAACGTGAATTGGGATTTCTCTTGTAATTCCAGCTTTTTTTGCAGTTGCTTGAATATATTCAACTTGAGTTTTTGCATCTTCATAAGAAGTTGATTTAGGAATTGTAATATATGCTAATTTTTCTCCAGCACCTGGTACTAAAATATCAATATCTTGTCTCCAATCTGGATGGTCAAAATCATGGATTCTAGTTCCTGCCATTGAATATGGATTAGCATCAGAATTTACAACTCTTACGATCATTTCAGCATGTGCAACTTCTTTACCAGTTTCAGCTCCATCTTCACAGTCACAAGTAATATCAAAAACAGGTCCTAATTTTTTTTGCATCTCAAAACCTTTTAAGATTAGCTTTTCGCTACCTGCAAAGTGTTCACAAGATGGAATGATTGGTAAGTTATCCCCAGAACCGAATAGTGCTTCTTTTGGGTGTGTCATAATATTATCCTTTTTTTTAATTTAAATTTATTTTTTTGTTTTAGTTTTTGGGATTACAACAGTGTAATCTAAGTCAAGTACAACCGATGGTAAATATTTACCATCTTCATCTTTTGGATTTTCAATTTCTTTAGAAACTTGGTTTTTAATAGCCACAGTTCTAAGTCTTAATAATCCAATATCATCTCTATTCACTTCAATTGTTTCAATAACTTCAGTATATGCATAAATTGTATCACCTGCATATGTAGGGTTTGCATGAGCACCACTATTAATAGCGTATACCCATTGCGCATTTTGTAAACCATTAAATGAAATAGCTCTTGCCATTGAAATAATGATTCCTCCATACATAAGTCTTTGACCCATAGGAGTTGATTTCATCATGTGGTCATTGAAATGTACTTTTGCATTGTTTTGATATAACTTTGTTGCTAATGTATGGTCACTATTATCAATAGTAATACCTTCTGGGTGATTAAGTCTTTCACCTGCTACATAATCTTCAAAGAAATATTTTCCACCAGTCGAATCTGTATCTACAGTTTTAATTGTTGGGATATTAATAACATCAGCAATTGGTGTCGTTTTCGCAAAAGTAGGAACTTCATTGATATTTGATAAGGTCTCTTTATCTTTTTTATGAACCATTACCCATCTTTTGAAGTTTAAAACTTCAGCTCCATCTTGGTTTACACCAATAGAGTGAACATAAACAACTCCACTTTTACCATTTGAATTCTCTTTTAATCCAATAACAGTAGATGTCATAGAAACTGTGTCACCTACAAAAACTGAATTAGGGAAAGACATTTCTGCATAACCTAAGTTAGCAATTGCGTTTAAAGATACATCTTGAACAGATTTACCAAATGTTAAGTGAAACATTAACATATCATCAATTGGTTTTTTATCATATCCCATTTGTTTTGCTACTGTATCAGAAGAGTGCAGAGCAAATCTAGAACCAGTGAAAGCGATGTATAAAGATACATCACCATCACTTATTGTTCTAGGAAGTGGATGAACAATTTTTTGACCAATTGAAAAATCTTCAAAGAAATTCCCGAAATTAATCTTATTACTTATTTTTGACAAATTTACTCCTTATTTATTAAATAGGTTTTGACCTAATGATTTATATGTTTCATATAATGTAATCATTTTTTTAGCCCATTTAATTTTTGATGAATCAACTAATTTATCATTATGTAAGATTACTTCTTTACCTTCTTTAGTTGCTTCTTCATATTTAGAAATCATTAATTCATAATCTTCAACTTCAGCTTGTTTTGGAGTGAAGATATCATTAATATATTCAATTTGAACAGGGTGAATAAGTGATTTTCCATCATATCCTAGGTTAAATGCATCTTTAGTTGAATCTTCACATGCAAATTCATCATGAACATCAAAGTGTGGTCCATCAATCACAGTTTTACCATATGCTTTAGCAGCAAGGGCAATTTGTGATAAATAGTTAAGCATTGCTTTTGAACCTTTTTTAATATCAATTTGAAGTCTATTTGCAAGTTTATTAGATCCAACAACAATAACTTCAACTTTAGGACTAGCAGCACAAATTTCTTGAATATTTAAAACTGATAATGGAGTTTCAACCATAATCATCAAAGATAATTCTGGATTTACTTCTTCTAATAATCTTACCGCTTCTAGTACATCTTCTTTTGTTTGAATTTTAGAAAATAATAAACCATCAAGTTCGATTGTTTTAGCAAGTTCTAAATCTTTTGCTAAGTCTTCACTTCCAAGATTATTAATTCTTAAAACTCTTTCAGACTCACCAAATTTAGCTCCATCTTCTTTGTAAACTTCAGCAACTGTTGATCTTCCAAGTTCTCTTTGTTCTTGTAAAATAGCTTCAAGGTCAAAAATAACAGCATCTGCAAGTACTGTTTTTGCTTTTTGTACATTATGCTTATTATAAGCGGGTACAAATAACATAGATCTTCTAGCTTTATATTCAACAATTTCAGTTCCAGTTTCAATTGCATGATATTTTTCATGTAATTGTTTTACAAGTTGTTTTCTTAAAACTTTTCCATTTTTAGTTCTTGGATAATCAAGCATTGCAAAAATCTCTTTTGGAGCTTTATATTTTGCAAGATTAGCTTGTGCAAATGCTAATACTTCTGTTTGTTTTTCTTCGCTTAATTCTTCATGACCAATAACTGCAATAGCAACTATTGTTTTATCTTTTCCAATATCTAAACCAAAAGCAACACAATCAGCAACCGCATCATGTGTTTTTACAACTCTTTCAATTTCATGAGGTGATACTCTAAATCCAAAAGTATTGATGATGTCATCTTTTCTACCAATAAACCAGATATATCCATCTTCATCTTTTTTAGCATAATCACCTGTGAAGAAATACCCATCATGTCTTGATTTTGCAGTTTCTTCTTCTAATTGCCAATACTCTAAGAATAAACCTGGATCATCTTCACCAATACAAATCATTCCTTCTTCACCATCAACTACTTCTTCAAGTGTATCTGGATCTAAAAGTTTAACAGTATGTCCTGGTTGTACGAATCCTGCAGACCCAGGTCTAATAGGATTGTTTTTTGAGTGAGAAATATAGTATGAACACTCGCTCATTCCGATTGCTTCATAAATATCTTGTTTGAATTTTTCTCTCCAAAGACCTAACATCTCATCTGATAAATGCTCACCAGCACTCATACAATATCTTAAGCTTGGGCAATCTTCTAAAGTAAAATCAGTTTTTTGAATGATTTGTCTATAAATGGTTGGAACTCCAATAAAGATAGTACAACTATGTTTCTTAATTAAATTAATCCAAGTAGATGCATCATTTGAACCTTCATAAGCAATAACTGTATGACCATTAAACAATGGATCCATAAGTGCTGATCCTAATACATAAGTCCAGTTAAATTTACCAGAATGCATGATTCTGTCATTTTCTTTAAAATCAAACCAAAATTTAGTAGCAGGAGTTCTTCCTACAAGTGATCTATGTGAGTGTAAAACACCTTTTGGATAACCAGTTGTTCCTGATGTATAAACTAAATATGCAGGTTCTCCTGATTTAGAATTATAATGATTTGGTGTTTTATCAGTATTTGCAAAAATTTCATTTAATGAATAAACATTAATATCTTTTGGTTTTTTGATATTTTCAACACTATCAATTCCAGCAATTACAATTGTTTTTAAGTTATCAAGGTTTTCTAAGTATGGAACTAAATTCTCATACATAGAAGCTGATAATACAATTGCTCTTGCTTGTGAATCTTCAGCAAGATACTTAACTTCACTACCACTTAAAAGTGTAGAAGTTGGAACTGCTATGATTCCAGCTTTCATTGTTCCAAAGAATGAAATAGGGTATGCAAGTGAGTTTTTTAAACAAACAAGAACTCTATCTCTAGCTTCAAGACCAATACTAGTAAAGAAATTACAAACTTGGTCAGATTTAGTAGCTAAATCTTTATAACTTATTTCATCTGTACCTAATTTATCATCTTCGATTATCATTGCAATACTGTTCTCTTTAGGTGTTCCCACATGAGCAGAAGTACAAGCAAACCCGATGTTTAAAAATTCAGGTATTTCAATTTTTACGTTTGAACTCATAATATAATCTCCTTACTAAATTTGACCGTAAGGCCAGTTTTCTTTAAATGTATGAATTGGCATTCTGTTTAGTACAGATAATGCAAAAATCTCATCCTCTTTTGCTAAAGATCTTAATGCATAAGCTCTTAAAATATTTTGTAAAGATTTACCAAACATTGGTGGATCTAACATTTCACCTTCATATCTGATTGCTCCACTTAATAGTGCATCAGCATTGATAGCTTCTTTTAATATTCTTATGTCTTTTTCAATTTCTTTAGGAGAAGGAGTAAAAGCAACTTTACAAACATTAATATGATTTGGGGTAATAACTTGTTTACCTGTTAATCCCATTGCATTTTCTCTAATTGCATGAGCATAAACATGTCTTGATGCATCATCACCATGTAAATCTAACCATCTTCTAATATCTTTTTTCTCAACACAATTATCAGGTAGTGAATGTGGTGTTAACATAACTTCAACTCCACCAATAACCCCTTTACCTTTAATTCTAGCTTCCATCGTAAGCATATTAAAGAAAGTTTCTAACTCATTAATCCATCCTTGAGGAGTGATTTTATAAGCCATAGCTTTAGAGAAATCGTGAATACCAAAAACAACATGTTTAACAGTTGAATGATCCATTAATCTATCAGCGATTTGAAGAGATTTTGGATGTTCAATAATTGGTTGAATTGTTAAATTACTACCGATTGAAATTAACCAAGATGATAAATCTCTAATTTCAGCAGATCCATAAACTTCTCCAGCTTTCGCAAGAACAATAACATCAATGTATTGATGAATTTGTTTTAACATTTTTAAATCTTCTTCATATTCATCTGTTCTAAATGGATTTATTCTTACAGCTATCTGGAAAGTTCTTTCAGGAAACTTTGGTAACTCTTGAATTAAAAGTTCTCTTGACATTGCTTTTTGTCTACAACCATCTTCTAAGTCAAATAAAACTGTATGTGCTTTAGTTTTATAAGCGTGTTTTTGTAGTCTAAGCTTTGCTTGTTCCATACTCTCATATGTTCCATCTAATGGATTAAATTTAATTGGTGGGTAATAAATTTGAATACCAGGCCAATATCCACCAAGAACTGGTGTTAAATCATCATTTGCTGTTAATTTAGATAAATCTATTGCAGAAGTCATTTTATCTACCTTTCATTGTTTGATTTTAAGTACTATTTTGTTTCATGTAATAAACGTATTATTATACATGAAAACCAACAGGAAAGTTATACAGCATTTAAAATGAATTGTTTTAATGTGTTTTGAAATAGCAAATAAATTTAAGTTTAAAATAATAAAACTTTACCTAAGCCCATGAATAAGGTAAAGAAAACTTAAATGATCTTGTAAAATAGGGCTAAAAGTAGTAAAAATATAGTATATTTAGAGTAAAAAATCAGCTAAAATTAAGAAAAATTATAAAAAAAGGAGAATATTTATATAAATATTCTCCTTTTTTTATAAATCTTGTAAAAAATTTAGTTTTTTAAAATAATCAATTAGAAAAGGTTTAGATACATTTTCAAAACTATCTAAGTCTTCATATAAATTTATATAAAGTTCAAAATCAATATTTTTAGCTTTTAATACGTTAATTGAAAGTAAAGTATCGTTAATACATCCAAGTTTTGAAGGAGCTATTAAAATTGCACTTGCATCAAATATTTTTATTAAATCTATAATAAACAAATCTTTTTCAACCGGAACCATTAATCCTCCAGCTCCCTCAATAATAAGTAAATCACAAAACTGTTCTAGATATTTTTTCTTTTCTTTTAAAAATTCTATATCTATAATTGTATTTTCTTTTGCAACATAAGGAGCTGCTGGAAGTTTGAATTGATAAGGAACAACATCATTAATTGTTACATCAAAAGAGGGATTTAAAGTTTTTACTAAATTTAACATCTTAGTTCCATCAAGGGGAAAATCAATAACTCCTGTTTCAAAAGGTTTGAAATATCCAACTTTTAATCCCTTTGAAGTAAAATATCTAAGAAATTTTTCTGATGCATAAGTTTTACCAACATCTGTGTTAGTTGCAGTAATAAATATAGATTTGTTTATATAATAGCTAATATCATTTTTCATATAATCTCTTTTTTGTTATAATAATGTGTTTTTTAATAAATAGATATATTATCATAATAAAGGTTTGATGTGAGTAATGAAATAGAGATAGAATTAAATGATGAATTAGATTTACAAGAGCCAAAAAAATATAAAGTTTTTTTATTGAATGATGATTTTTCAACAATGGATTTTGTAATAGATGTATTAGTTAAAGTATTTAGAAAATCAGTAGATGAAGCATCAGTAATAATGATAAACATACATAATAACGGGAAAGAGATATGTGGAACTTATAGTTACGAAATTGCAGGAACTAAAGTTGCACAAGTAAAAGCAATGGCAAGAGAAAAGGGCTTTCCTTTAAAAGCTACAATGGAAGAAGAATAAAAATGATTAGTAAAGAATTAAGAAATATTTTTGCACAAGCCGTTGGCTATGCAAAAACTAGTAAACATGAGTATTTAACAATAGAACACGTTTTTCTAATGTTAATACATGATCAAACAATTGAAAATTTATTTATAGATTTAGGTGTAGATACAAATATCCTTTTTACAGAACTTAAAATTTATATAGATGAAAATACACCAAAATTTCCAGAAGATCAAAATTTAGATGAAGAACCAATTGAAACAGTTTCTTTAGCATCTACAATTGAATACATGGTTGCCCATTCTCAAACAAGTGGGAAACAAAATGCAAATGTAGAAGATATGTTTGTAGCAATTTTAAAAGAAGAAAAGTCTTATGCTACTTACTTATTAAAGAAATTAGGAATTCAAAGAGTTGATATTTTAGAAGAGATTTCTCATAAAGAATCAGAGGAAGACGAAAATCAAGAAAATGATGCAGATAATGAAAATAAAGTATTAGATAAAAATTCAGCTGAATTAGTTGCACTTGCAAAAAAAGGTGAAATAGATCCAGTTATTGGAAGATCAAAAGAGATTTCAAGGGTAATTGAAATATTAAGTAGAAGAAAAAAGAATAATCCAATATTAGTAGGGGAGCCAGGAGTTGGAAAAACTGCAATTGCAGAAGGTTTAGCCTTAGAAATTGCACAAGAGAAAGTTCCTGAATTTTTATTAAAAGCAAAAGTATATTCACTTGATATGGGTTCTATGATTGCAGGAACTAAATATAGAGGTGATTTTGAGAAAAAATTAAAAACACTTTTAAAAGAAGTTGCAAAAATACCAAATTCTATTTTATTTATAGATGAAATTCATACAATAGTAGGAGCGGGAAGTGTTGGAGGATCTGCAATGGATGCTTCAAATATATTAAAGCCAATGCTTGCTAATGGAAAATTAAGATGTATAGGAGCAACAACTTTTGCAGAATATAGAAATGATTTTTCAAAAGATAAAGCACTAAGTAGAAGATTTGCAAAAGTTGATGTGGAAGAGCCTTCAATTGAAAATAGTATTACTATTTTAGAAGGTTTAAAATCAAAATATGAAGAGTATCATGGTGTAAAGTATTCAAAAAGTGCAATTCAAAGTGCTGTTGAATTAAGTAAAAAATATATAACAGATAGATTTTTACCAGATTGTGCAATTGATGTAATCGATGAGGTTGGAGCTACTAAAAAAATATTATTAGCAACTGAGCTTAAAACTAAATCAACAAATAATATAACTGTTACACAAAAAGATGTGGAAGCGACAATTGCTAAAATGGCACATATCCCTGAAAGAAGTGCAACTAAATCTGATTTAACTCTTTTAAAAACATTAGAAAAGAATATGCAAAAAAGAGTATTTGGACAAGATAGTGCAATAACAACTATTGTTCAATCAATAAAAAGAAACAAAGCAGGTCTTGGACTTGATAAAAAACCAATTGGAAGTTTTTTATTCACAGGACCAACAGGCGTTGGTAAAACAGAAGTTGCAAAAGAGCTTTCATCACAATTAGGAATTCATTTTGAAAGATTTGATATGAGTGAGTATATGGAAGCTCATACAATATCAAGATTAATTGGAGCACCTGCTGGATATGTTGGATTTGAACAAGGTGGACTTTTAACAGAAGCTATACGAAAACATCCTCATACGGTTTTATTATTAGATGAGATTGAAAAAGCGCATCCTGATTTAATGTCAATTTTATTACAAGTTATGGATAACGCGGAACTTACAGATAATAGTGGTAATAAAGCTGATTTTCAAAATGTAGTATTGATAATGACTTCAAATCTTGGAGCAACAGAAGCAAATGTTATGGGATTTGCGAAAAATGATAAGTTAAATGAAAATAAAGCAATAAATAAATTCTTTGCACCTGAATTTAGAAATAGACTTGATGCTGTAGTTCCATTTGATTCATTAACAATAGAGGTTGTTTCAAAAGTTGCAGGTAAATTTATTGAAGATTTAGAAAGACAATTAATAGATAAAAAAATTAAAATTGAAATAAGTGCAAAAGCAAAAAATGAACTTGCTGTTTTAGGTTATGATAAAGCAATGGGAGCAAGACCACTTAATAGAGTTATATCAGATAAAATTAAAAATATATTGACAGATGAGATTTTATTTGGTAAATTAAAAAAAGGCGGATTAGTTAAAATTGATTTTGATAAAGAGTTTATTTTCCAATATGAGAAAAACTAACACAATCTTTATACAATATTTTAGCTATAATGAAAAATATGGTTTTTTATTAAAAAACTTAAATTTAGAATAATTTCGATTAAAAGGATTAAGAAAATGAATAGAATTTTATTAGGTTCTGCGGTTACAGTACTTTTATTAGCTGGATGTGGAGACGAGAAAAAAACAACTGCTGAAGCAACTAAAGTTGCAACAGAGCAAACAACTACAAAAGAAGTGGTTGCTGAAGCTACAAAAGATGTAGCACAAACAGTTACAAAAGCCGCAACAGAAGTTACTAACACAGTTACTGAAGCAACTAATAAAGTTGTTGAAAACACAAGTGAAGCAGTTAAAGAAACTACTGCAAACGTGATGGAAACTGCAAAAGAAGCTGTATCTGCAAGTGATACAACAGTAAAAGAAGCTGCAAATACAGCAGTTACTGAAACAGCTGCTAAAGTTGAAGAAGTTAAAGAAAGTACAAAAGAAATGGCAGTTGCAGTTGTTGAAGAAACAAAAGAAGTTGCAGCTACTGCAGTAGCTCAAGGTGAAACAGCAGTTGCGGCAGCTGTAACTACTGCTGAAGCTGTAGTTGCAAATGCAACAGAAGCAGTAGCTCCAGTTGCAGAAGGTTTAGATGGAGAAGCATTATACAAATCTTGTGCATCATGTCATGGTCAAAAAGCTGAAAAAGAAGCATTAGGTAAATCACAAGTAATTGCAGGATGGGATAAAGAAAAAACTATTCAAGCATTAAATGGATATAAAGCTGGAACATACGGTGGAGTTATGAAAAATATTATGAAAGGACAAGTAGCTACTAAAACAGATGCGGAAATTGATGCATTAGCTACATTTATTTCAAAATTATAATAACATACTTACTATGTAAATAGAAATTAAAGAAAGATTTTAATCTTTTCTTTAATTTTGACTAATTAAATCCATAAAAAACCAAATAAAAACACTCAAATCCCATTATAACCCAATAAAAAGCAAGTAAAACCCCAAAAAAACACAAAGAAGAAATTGAATCCAAAAATTTAAGCCAAATTTCAGCTAAAAGGTCTTGACAAACCCAGAGGAATCTATTATAATTCCCGTCCAATTTGACTGGAACGCATCAAACGAAAGTGTGATGGTAACGAGATAGTTTGAATGTGATGATCTTTAAAATAAATTATAACGTTTATAAAGTAATCTTTGTAAACCGAATATGTAATTCTTGTTGTTTAAATCTGTCAATTTATTCAGATTAAAAATAAGAATAATGTTAAATATATAAAACAAGAAAAGTATGGTAAAACATATTAAACTTGTCTATTAACTTATGAGTGATAATTTTGTAATTAGTAAAATAATACAGAAGAAGTCAAGTTCAAAAACTTCAATTTATGGAGAGTTTGATCCTGGCTCAGAGTGAACGCTGGCGGCGTGCTTAACACATGCAAGTCGAACGAGAACGGATTATAGCTTGCTATAATTGTCAGCTAAGTGGCGCACGGGTGAGTAATATATAGGTAACGTGCCCCAAAGAAGAGGATAACAGATGGAAACGTCTGCTAAGACTCTATATGCCTTTATGACAAAAGTCAGCAAGGGAAATATTTATAGCTTTGGGATCGGCCTGTACAGTATCAGTTAGTTGGTGAGGTAATGGCTCACCAAGACAATGACGCTTAACTGGTTTGAGAGGATGATCAGTCACACTGGAACTGAGACACGGTCCAGACTCCTACGGGAGGCAGCAGTGGGGAATATTGCACAATGGACGAAAGTCTGATGCAGCAACGCCGCGTGGAGGATGACACATTTCGGTGCGTAAACTCCTTTTATATGGGAAGATAATGACGGTACCATATGAATAAGCACCGGCTAACTCCGTGCCAGCAGCCGCGGTAATACGGAGGGTGCAAGCGTTACTCGGAATCACTGGGCGTAAAGAGCGTGTAGGCGGATAGGTAAGTCAGAAGTGAAATCCAATAGCTCAACTATTGAACTGCTTTTGAAACTGCTTATCTAGAATATGGGAGAGGTAGATGGAATTTCTGGTGTAGGGGTAAAATCCGTAGAGATCAGAAGGAATACCGATTGCGAAGGCGATCTACTGGAACATTATTGACGCTGAGACGCGAAAGCGTGGGGAGCAAACAGGATTAGATACCCTGGTAGTCCACGCCCTAAACGATGTACACTAGTTGTTGTGAGGCTCGACCTTGCAGTAATGCAGTTAACACATTAAGTGTACCGCCTGGGGAGTACGGTCGCAAGATTAAAACTCAAAGGAATAGACGGGGACCCGCACAAGCGGTGGAGCATGTGGTTTAATTCGACGATACACGAAGAACCTTACCTGGACTTGACATAGTAAGAACTTTCTAGAGATAGATTGGTGTCTGCTTGCAGAAACTTATATACAGGTGCTGCACGGCTGTCGTCAGCTCGTGTCGTGAGATGTTGGGTTAAGTCCCGCAACGAGCGCAACCCTCGTCATTAGTTGCTAACAGTTCGGCTGAGAACTCTAATGAGACTGCCTACGCAAGTAGGAGGAAGGTGAGGATGACGTCAAGTCATCATGGCCCTTACGTCCAGGGCTACACACGTGCTACAATGGGGTATACAAAGAGCAGCAATACGGTGACGTGGAGCAAATCTCAAAAATATCTCCCAGTTCGGATTGTAGTCTGCAACTCGACTACATGAAGTTGGAATCGCTAGTAATCGTAGATCAGCTATGCTACGGTGAATACGTTCCCGGGTCTTGTACTCACCGCCCGTCACACCATGGGAGTTGAACTCATTCGAAGCGGGGATGCTAAAATAGCTACCTTCCACAGTGGATTCAGCGACTGGGGTGAAGTCGTAACAAGGTAACCGTAGGAGAACCTGCGGTTGGATCACCTCCTTTCAGAGATAAGAGATCAGATTCGTTTCTGATTTCAAATATCAAATAAAGAAAATGGCAAAGATTTTATATATTCGGTTTATAAAGATTATTTAAATAGGTAGTAGGGGCCTATAGCTCAGCTGGCTAGAGCGCTCGACTGATAATCGTGAGGTCCCAGGTTCAAGTCCTGGTAGGCCCACCATGATAATCTTATAATGTTGAATGTTAAATTTTAAATGTTGAATTAATTTTTTTAATTCAAAATTCAGAATTTAGAATTCAAAATTATTAGTCCCAGGGGAATTAGCTCAGCTGGGAGAGCGCCTGCTTTGCACGCAGGAGGTCAGCGGTTCGATCCCGCTATTCTCCACCACCTATTTTAGAGTTCAGTAATCAGAGTTCAGTGCTCAGAAGATAGAATTTAAAGTTCAGTTATAATAATTTAGCTTGAGAGTAAAATTAAATATAAGTTCAAATTAGTTTGAATTTATATTTGATTTTCGAATCAAAACTTTTAGAGAAATCTAAAATGATATTTAAAAATATAATGTTAAAGTCTTTAATTTTTTCGTTTAATTTACGTTCGAAAGAACATAATTTAAAAACAAAAATTTAATTATCTAAAAATTGTTACCTTGAAAAAACTTGTTTTTTTAAGATAATTTGAAATAGATAGAACACAACTAATTTTATTAAGATGTAAGAGTTGATGATTAGATTCATTAATTTAAATATGTTTAATAAGATAGTAGCCAAAGAATAATTATCAAAAATGCGACAGAATTTAATTCTGTTTATTAATAAGCTATTAAGGGCTAATGGTGGATGCCTAGATTGTAAGAGGCGATGAAGGACGTATTAGGCTGCGATAAGCCCCGGGGAGCTGCCAAAGAGCTTTGATCCGAGGATTTCCGAATGGGGCAACCCAGTATAATGAGAATTATATTACCCTACGGGGAGCTAACCTGGTGAAGTGAAACATCTCAGTAGCCAGAGGAAGAGAAATCAAACGAGATTCCGTCAGTAGCGGCGAGCGAACGCGGATTAGGACAAACCCAATGCTTGCATTGGGGGTTGTAGGACCATGATATGAGACTAAAGAAGATAGATGAAATACTTGGAAAAGTGTAGCATAGAAGGTGAAACTCCTGTAATTTAAATTTTCAATAGCTCTAATGGTATCCTGAGTAGGTCGGAACACGTGATATTTTGACTGAAACTGGGGGGACCACCCTCCAATCCTAAATACTACTTACAAATCGATAGTGAACAAGTACCGTGAGGGAAAGGTGAAAAGTACTCCAGCGAGGAGAGTGAAATAGAACCTGAAACCATTAGCTTACAATCATTCAGAGCCCTATGATTTATCAGGGTGATGGACTGCCTTTTGCATAATGAGCCTGCGAGTTGTGGTGTCTGGCAAGGTTAAGTCAAGTACGAAGCCGTAGCGAAAGCGAGTCTTAATAGGGCGAAATAGGGTCCCCATTAAGAACTTTATGTTCTTAATGGGTTCCCTTAGTCAGATGCTGCAGACCCGAAACGAAGTGATCTATCCATGAGCAGGTTGAAGCTGGTGTAAGAGCCAGTGGAGGACCGAACCCGCAGGCGTTGAAAAGTCTTGGGATGACTTGTGGATAGGGGTGAAAGGCCAATCAAACTTCGTGATAGCTGGTTCTCTCCGAAATATATTTAGGTATAGCCTTGTGTTGTAGCATATAGGGGTAGAGCACTGAATGGGCTAGGGCTGCTTACCGCGGTACCAAACCCTATCAAACTATGAATACTATATGTGGAATCACAGGAGTCAGGCGGTGGGTGATAAAATCCATCGTCGAGAGGGGAACAACCCAGACTAACAGCTAAGGTCCCAAAGTCACATCTAAGTGGAAAACGATGTGGAGTTACTGTGACAACCAGGAGGTTGGCTTAGAAGCAGCCATCCTTTAAAGAAAGCGTAACAGCTCACTGGTCTAGTGATTCTGCGCGGAAAATATAACGGGGCTAAGATGTGCACCGAAGCTTTAGATTCAATTTTTAATTGAGTGGTAGGAGAGCGTTCTATTCAGCGTTGAAGATGTACCGGTAAGGAGCGTTGGAGCGGATAGAAGTGAGCATGCAGGCATGAGTAGCGATAATTGAGGTGAGAATCCTCAACGCCGAAAACCCAAGGTTTCCTACGCGATGCTCGTCATCGTAGGGTTAGTCGGGTCCTAAGTCGAGTCCGAAAGGGGTAGACGATGGCAAATTGATTAATATTTCAATACCAACATACAAGCGCGATGTGGGGACGCATAGAGTTAGTCGAGCTCACTGATGGAATAGTGGGTCGAAGGACGTAGGCTGTAACTTAGGCAAATCCGGGTTACATGAGGCCGAGATCTTACAGGCTCCTGACACTCTTCGGAGGAGAGGGAGAATCGATGATACTGTCGTGCCAAGAAAAGCCACTAAGTATATTGTATGTTGCCCGTACCGTAAACCGACACAGGTGGGTGGGATGAGTATTCTAAGGCGCGTGGAAGAACCCTGGTTAAGGAACTCTGCAAACTAGCACCGTATCTTCGGTATAAGGTGTGCCTACTTTGGTATAGGAACTTGCTTCCAAAAGCTAGAGAGGTTGCAACAAAGAGTCCCTCCCGACTGTTTACCAAAAACACAGCACTTTGCTAACACGTAAGTGGATGTATAAGGTGTGACGCCTGCCCGGTGCTCGAAGGTTAACTGATGATGTCAGCGCAAGCGAAGCATTTGATTGAAGCCCGAGTAAACGGCGGCCGTAACTATAACGGTCCTAAGGTAGCGAAATTCCTTGTCGGTTAAATACCGACCTGCATGAATGGCGTAACGAGATGGGAGCTGTCTCAACCAGGGATCCAGTGAAATTGTAGTGGAGGTGAAAATTCCTCCTACCCGCGGAAAGACGGAAAGACCCCGTGCACCTTTACTACAGCTTGACACTGTAGCTTGGATATTCATGTGCAGGATAGGTGGGAGGCTATGATATATGGACGCAAGTACATATGGAGCCATCCTTGAGATACCACCCTTGAATATTTGAGTTACTAACTGCGACGAGTCAACCTCGTTCAGGACAATGTCTGGTGGGTAGTTTGACTGGGGCGGTCGCCTCCTAAAAAGTAACGGAGGCTTACAAAGGTTAGTTCATGGCGGATGGAAATCGCCAGTTGAGTATAATGGCATAAACTAGCTTGACTGTGAGACATACAAGTCGAACAGAGACGAAAGTCGGTCATAGTGATCCGGTGGTTCTGTGTGGAAGGGCCATCGCTCAAAGGATAAAAGGTACGCCGGGGATAACAGGCTGATCTCCCCCAAGAGCTCACATCGACGGGGAGGTTTGGCACCTCGATGTCGGCTCATCGCATCCTGGGGCTGAAGTAGGTCCCAAGGGTATGGCTGTTCGCCATTTAAAGCGGTACGCGAGCTGGGTTCAGAACGTCGTGAGACAGTTCGGTCCCTATCTTCCGTGGGCGTAGGAAAGTTGAAGAGATTTGTCCCTAGTACGAGAGGACCGGGATGAACGTACCACTGGTGTACCAATTGTTCTGCCAAGAGCATCGTTGGGTAGCTACGTACGGATGTGATAAGAGCTGAAAGCATCTAAGCTCGAAGCCAACTCTAAGATTAACTTTCCCTGAAGTTCCCAGTAAGACTAACTGGTTGATAGGCTAGATGTGTAAGCGTTGTAAGACGTTTAGCTGACTAGTACTAATAGAACGTTTGGCTTATTTTATATTCTTTGGTTTACTATCTTATTAAATATATGAGAAACGTTATTAAAAGTGAACTGCTTCACTTTTATAGTTTCGGAACCGTAGCTTTTATGGTTATGCATAAGCGCAGGATATATTTAATAAACAAATTGTGTTTATTTTAAGACTTTAACATTATTTTTTCTTAACTCTAGTATAGAGTTGAGTGTTAAGTATAATTTACTTAATTTGGGTTTTAATTCAAAATTCAAAATTAAGCATTCAAAATTAAATTTAACACTCAACTTTGCTGGTGGCTATAGAGAAGTGGAAATACCCAGTCCCATTCCGAACCTGGAAGTCAAGCACTTCATCGCCGATAATACTGCCGGGTCCCCTGGTGGAAACGTAGGCCGCTGCCAGCTCTTGAGTTTATTAATCAAAGCTTTTACTTATTCATACTTTAAAAAGTATTTTTAGGTAGAAGCTTTTTTTTTAGTTTGTTTTTTTGGGTTTTATCTTTTTTGGCTTGACTTTCTGAGCACTGAACTCTGAGCACTGAATTCTGAGCACTGAATTCTGGTTTTTTACTTAGCGCTTAATACTTAGCACAGGTCTTTAATACACTAATAGACCAATATACCAATTACAAATATACAAATCCTCTTTTCCATTCATAATTCACAATTAATCATTCACAATTAATAATTCACAATTAATCATTCAAAATTAATAATTCAAAATTAATAATCCTCTATATTTCTATTATACGGGCTTTTTCTATTTTACTTAGTCTTGGTATGGGGTTTGTTGTTTTTTAGAGATATTGTAGTTCTATATTAAAGTATAGCTATTTTATATTTTATATTTATTCCATAGTTCTTTATTTCTTGTCTACCTTCTGAATCATTAGCTTTTAAACCAATTTTATATATCAAGTTACTTTTTCTAGTTAGTTTTTGTTTTAGATAAAGAGAAGAGTTTATATCTACATAATCAACTTCTGTATCTTGCCAGTATGATTCATTGTAGTTATGAATAGAGTATTTATCATTTAGTTTTCTATCTAGTTTTAAATAGCTTCTATACTCTGCTTTTTTCTTTACTGATTTTTTTAATATTTGACCAAGAGCATAATCTACACCATATATATTTTTCCAAGTTTTGTTTGTTGTCAATTGAATAAAAGGATTTATTTTATTGTTTAATTTTAATCCAAGTCTTGTTTTAAAATCTATATTTTTATATGCTTTATCTTTAAAAGATATTCCAAAATTTATAAGAGAGTTATTATTTCTATAAGGTTTCTCAAAAATATATCTCAATTCTCTTTCTCCTTGAGAATCTATCAATAAATTAAAGTCATTATTTACTTTTGGTACTAAATTATTTTGTCTTTTATTTTGTGAATTTAAAATCACAGGCTTTGCATATCTGCTATTTTTGTTTACTTTTACTAAAGCAGTTTCGAGATACGATAAGTTGTTAGTTTCTTCATTTGTATTGGCATAACAGCTATTAGCAAGAAATAATATAGGTATTAATAATTTATTCATATGCTATTATACTTAAAAATTATTAATCTTTTTTTATAAGATATTTAATATTTAATTTATGACACATTTTTATTCCGTATAAATAAATAATCCATGAAATATAAATCCAAAAAAAAGTAAATAATAGTGTTGCAAGAGAGCCATAGATTGTTGTATATGTTTTATTATAGACAACATAATATACAAACAAATTTTTTGTAATAGATAAAACTAATAGTGTAATAAAGGATGAGATTAAAGCAGCTTTATTATCTATAGTTTTGTTTACACTTAATTTAAATAAAGAATAAAATATTAACCATGCAAAGACATATGAAAATATATTATTTAGTATATTATTGTTATAAATAGACATAATTACGTTTAATACTATAAATAAGATTGGTAAAACTATTAAATAAACAGAATAAAATAAAAAAGAAATATGAATTGATTTTCTTTTTGCTTTATGTATTTTATTTACAATATATTCAT